>DATEOM010000334.1:0-3984 GCA_035274105.1 Microbacterium sp. | reverse complement strand
CGCCCTGCGCCCGCCCGAACGCACGCTCAGTGCCCGGGGAGGCGCCGAGACGCGGCGTTCTCGCCGAGACCGGGGGCGATGTCCCCTGTCTCGGCGAGAAGCCCCTGTCTCGGCAGAGCGGGCGTTAGAGCGCCCTTCGCTCAACGAGCGGTGCTCCACCCACCGGTCGTTGAGCGAGCTTGCGAGTCGAAACGCCCCGAGCCGACGAGCAGACCGGGGCGCTCGGAGCCGCGTCAGCGGCCGGTGTGGAGCACGCCGTTGCGGCGGTGCGGCAGCTTCGCGAGCGCGGCCTCGCGCAGCACCTCGGGCAGGAGCGCCTCGGGCGCGTCCTGGAACACGACCGGCCGCAGGAACCGGCGGATCGCGGTGGCACCGACCGACGTGTGCAGCGACGTCGTCGCGGGCCAGGGGCCGCCGTGGTGCTGCGACCAGGTCACGGCGACGCCCGTCGGCCAGCCGGCGAACAGCACGCGCCCGGCCTTGCGGGTGAGCACCTCGAGCACCGCCGCGACATCGTCGCCGGACTCCGAGTGCAGCGTCGCGGTGAGCGACCCGGGCACGGCCTCGAGCGCGGCGTGCAGGTCCTCCTCCGAGGAGTAGCGCACGAGGAGCGTGACCGGCCCGAAGCACTCCTCGAGGAGCGTCTCGGGGCGGGCGGCGACGGCCGCGGCATCCGTCGTCAGCACGATCGGTCGCGCCGACCCTGCCTCGGCGGGAAGACCCTGGGCGACCACCGACACCGACGGGTCGGCCTCGAGGTGCTCGATGCCCGACGGGAAGGCCGCCGTGATGCGGTCGGTGAGCAGCGGGCCGCCGGAGGATCCGGTCGCGAAGCCGGCGACGAGCTCCTCGAAGCCGGCGCCCTCGGGCACGAAGACGACGCCGGGCTTGGTGCAGAACTGGCCGACGCCGAGCGTGAACGAGCCGACGAGGCCCTGTGCGAGCGCCTCGCCGCGCGCCGCGACGGCGGCCGGCGTGATCACGACCGGGTTGACCGAGCCGAGCTCGCCGTAGAACGGGATCGGGTCGGGGCGGCCCGACGCGAGATCGAAGAGGGCGCGTCCGCCGCCGAGCGAGCCGGTGAAGCCCGCGGCCTGGATGGACGGATGCTGCACCAGCGCGTTGCCCGCCTCACGACCTTCGACGAGGGCGAGGGAGCCCTCCGGCGCACCCGCCTCGACGAGGGCGGTGGCGACGATGGCGGCGGTGCGCTCCGACAGGCGCGGGTGGCCCGAATGCGCCTTCACGATGACCGGGTTGCCGGCCGCGAGGGCCGACGCGGTGTCGCCGCCCGCGACCGAGAACGCGAACGGGAAGTTCGACGCCGAGAACACCGCGACCGGACCGACGCCGGTGAGCATGCGGCGCAGCTCCGGACGGGGCGGGGTCGCCGAGGCATCCGCCTCGTCGACCGTGAGCTCCAGGTACGACCCCTCTTCCACCACGGTCGCGAAGAGGCGCAGCTGGCCGCTCGTGCGTCCGACCTCGCCGCGCAGGCGCGTCTCGCCGAGCCGGGTCTCCTCGTCGGCGATCGCGACGAGCTCGTCGATGTTCGCGTCGAGCGCGTCGGCCGCCGCGCGCAGCCACGACGCGCGGGTCGCAGCATCCGTCGCCCGCCAGATGGGTGCCGCAGCGGCGGCGGCCTGCGCGAGCGCCTCGAGTTCGGTCGTGGTGGTCGTGGTGGTGGTGGTGGGGGAGGTCGTGGTGGTCATGCGTGGTCCTTTCGTCGCGGCATCCGCTCGCCTGTCGCATTGTGCTGAGGGTGACGGCGTTTCGTGACAGGTGAGCGGGGAGTGTTCTCTGCTCACCTGTCTCAATGTGCTGGGGGCGGCGGCCTTTCGTGACAGGTGAACGGGGAGGGCGGGGATGCGCGGGCGGTCAGCGGAAGCGGATACCGAGGCCGACGTGCGCGACCTCGGTGAGGGCACCGTCGGCGATGCGCACGGGCGACGGGTCGCGGAGCGCGCCGAGGGCGCCGAAGCCGGCGTCTTCGACGTCTTCGACCAGGGGCTCCGGCACATCCGGCACGGCTCGCAGGCACAGCGCGAGCTGGCCCGACAGCTCGGGCAGCAGGTGCGGGTGCACGGCGGCGCCGTACGCTCCCGCGATCCCGGTGATGCCGAGGAACGGGGTGATCCCGCCGACGCGGACGATGTTCGGCTGCACGATCTGCGCCGCGCCGGTGCGCAGGAAGTCGTCGAACCGGTACACGTTGTGCAGGTTCTCGCCCACGGCGATCGGGATGCGGCTCGACGCGCTCAGGCGCTTCGCCAGCTCGTAGTGGCCGTACAGGTCGTCGGCGCGCAGCGGCTCTTCGATCCACGCGGGCGAGACCCCGGCGAGCACCTCGAGGTTCTCGGTGGCGCGCTCGAGGTCCCAGCGCTGGTTCGCGTCGATCATGAGCGCGCGGTCGGGGCCGAGCACCTCGCGCACGGCCTTCATGCGGTCGAGGTCCTCGGCGACGTCGGGCTTGCCGACCTTGACCTTCACGGCGTCGAAGCCGGCGTCGACCCAGCGCCGCACCTGCGCGACCAGCTCGTCGAGCGAGTAGTGCAGGTTCACGCCCGAGCCGTACGCCCGCACGCTCTCGCGCTGCGGGCCGAGCCATTGCGCGACCGACCTGTCGTCGGCGCGGGCCGCCGCATCCCACAGCGCGAGGTCGAGCCCGGCCATCGCGATCGTCGTGATCCCGCCGCCGCCGGCCTCGTGCAGGTGCTGCCAGAGTGCGAGCCAGGTCTCGCCCGGCTCCGCCGGGCGACCGACGGCCCACGCCGCGATGTCGTGTGCGAGGAGCGCGTGCACGGCTTCGGCGCCGATCTGCGGAGACCACGAGAAGCCCCAGCCCTCGGCGCCGTCGGAGCGCACGACGTGCGTCGCCACGACGCCGACCGACGTCACATCGGCCGCCCACGGCCGGGTCAACGGCACGCGCAGGAGCCGCGCGTCGAACGACGCGATCGTGGTGCCGCCCCGGGCAGGAGCCGAGGTCGAGCCGGTGGGCCAGGCGGCGGTCGGGATGGTCACAGCAGCGCTCGCCCCGCCTCGAGGATCTCGGCGAGGCGGGCCTCCTGCGCAGGGGTCGGGTCGACGAGCGGCGCGCGCACCGAGCCGACCGGCAGGCCCGACAGGCGCAGGCCCGCCTTGATGAGCGAGACGCCGAAGCCCGGGGTCTCGTCCCGCAGCGCGACGAGCGGCGAGTAGAAGCCGTCGAGCAGCGCGGCGCGGCGGTCTTCGTCGCCGTCGACGTACGCGCGGTAGTACGCGTTCGCCACCTCGGGGATCATCGCGAACGCCGCCGACGAGTACAGCGGGATGCCGATGCCCCGGTACGCGCCCTGCGTCAGCTCCGCGGTCAGCAGGCCGTTGAAGAACGCGAAGTCGTCGCGGCCTTCCGCGGCGACGGCGCGCACGATCTGCTGCGCGAGGCCGACGTCGCCGACGCCGTCCTTGAATCCCACGACCTTGGGGTTCTGCGCGAGCCGGCGCACCGAGTCGACCGAGAACTGCGCGGTGCCGCGGTGGTAGATGACGACGGGGAGATCGGATGCTGCCGCCACCGCTTCGACGTAGGCGACGAGTCCGGCCTGCGGGCCGCCGACCAGGTACGGCGGCAGGACGAGCAGCGCGTCGGCTCCGGCGTCGGCCGCGGCCCTGACCAGGTCGATCCAGCGCGGGTCGATGCCGCCGGTGATGTACGGGACGAGGAGCTTGGCGCCCGCGTCGCGGCGCGACCGGAGGTGGGCCTCGAGGAAGCCGTCGGCGGCCTTCACCGCAGGCCCCGGTCGGCGCCGGCCGACGGGCCGAGGAGCCGCGAGACCTGCTCGACGTCCTTGTCGCCCCGCCCCGACAGCGACAGCACGACGGTCTGACCGGCCATGCTCTCCCGCTCGCGGATGATCCACGCCAGGGCGTGGGCCGACTCCAGGGCCGGGATGATGCCCTCGGCGCGGCTCAGGGTGACGAAGGCGTCGAGCACCTCGTCGT
>DATEOM010000333.1:0-4623 GCA_035274105.1 Microbacterium sp. | reverse complement strand
GACTGTCGTCTCACCGCCGCGGGTGCGCCACGGCCCACCGCCGCGGGTCGCGCCACGGCCCACTGGCGCCGAGGGGCTCGTAGGATTTCGCCATGACCAAGGGACCCGCGCCCGACGCCTCGTACGAGTACCGCAGCTTCGGCGCCGCCGGCGCGGAGCGCACCGTCGTCCTGCTCCGATCGGGGGTTTCGACCCTGACGGACCCGCGGCCCGCCGTCACCGCCCGCCGCGACGCCAGGGTCGTCGCGGTGGGGCTCACCGTCGACGACATCGACGACCCTGCGGCGTACCGCGGCGCGACCGCGGCTGAGGCGACCGCGAGCGTCGTCGCGCGGTTCATCGCGGAGGAGGCGCACGGGCGGCCTGTCGG
The DNA here is from genome assembly GCA_035274105.1 of Microbacterium sp. Classification (GTDB taxonomy): domain Bacteria; phylum Actinomycetota; class Actinomycetes; order Actinomycetales; family Microbacteriaceae; genus Microbacterium. The sequence continues at coordinate 4,253 of DATEOM010000333.1, read as the reverse complement.
CCTCGTGGGGGTCGGCGAGGCCGGCGAGCTCGCGATCCTGATCGCGGCGCATCTCGGCGACGGCGTCGACAGACTGGCGCTCGTCGCCGTTCCCCGGCCGGAGTCCGAGCTCGGCGCCAGCGAGGTCGCCGACGTCCTCGACCGCATCGCCGCCAACACGCTGCTCATGAACGGCCAGGCCGATCCGACGGCCGCGTCCGGCGCGGCGCGCTGGTTCAAGGATCATCTGCCGTCGGCTCGCGTGGAGATGGTGCCGAGAACCGACGACCCCGAATCGCGGCTCATCCTCGCGGACGTCTGGGAGCGGGTGCTGTCGCACGTCGCCCCGGGCACGACGCGATGAACCGCATCGTCGTCCTCACCGGCGCCGGGATCTCGGCCGAGAGCGGCGTCCCCACGTTCCGCGGCGCCGACGGCCTCTGGGAAGGGCACGACATCGACGACGTCGCGACGCCGGAGGGATTCGAGCGCGACCCCGACCTCGTTCAGGCCTTCTATGACGCGCGGCGCCGGGCGGCAGCATCCGTCGCTCCGAATGCCGCGCATCGCGCGCTCGCCCGTCTCGAGGGGGCGATCGGCGACGACCTGCTCATCGTCACGCAGAACGTCGACGACCTGCACGAGCGCGCCGGCACCCGCAACCTCGTGCACATGCACGGCGAGCTGAGACGCGCTCTGTGCCTCGCATGCGGATCCCGCCCCGACTGGGACGCCGACCTCATCGATCGCCCCGCGTGCCCGGAATGCGGAGAACGGATGCTGCGCCCCGACGTGGTCTGGTTCGGTGAGATGCCGTACGAGCTCGACCGCATCGAGCAGGCGGTCGTCGCGTGCGACGTGTTCGTCTCGATCGGCACGTCGGGGGAGGTGTACCCGGCGGCGGGGTACGTGGCGCTCGCCGCCGCGTTCGGCGCGCGCACGGTGGAACTCAACCTCGAGCCCAGCGACCCGGCGGTGCCGTTCGACGAAGCGCGGGCCGGCCTCGCGACCGAGCTCGTGCCGGCGTGGGTCGAGGAGATGATCGCGCTGCGCTCGCCCCGGTGATGACAGACGAAGGCGCCGGGCGGATGCCGCCGCCCGGCGCCTTCGCGCTGCTCGAGGCCGCTAGACCCTGGCCCCGCCGGAACGCAGACGGGACAGCGCGTCGACGGTCGCGGCGAGGATCAGCACGCCGCCGGTGACGAGGAGGTTGATGCCGGCCGGCAGGTTCAGCAGGCCGAGACCGTTGGTGATCGTCGCGATGACGATCGCACCGATCGCGGCGTGCATCAGACGGCCCTTGCCGCCGAAGAGGCTGACGCCGCCGACGACGGCCGCCGCGACCCCGGACAGCACGATGTCGCGACCCACGGTCGCGTCGACCGAACCGACGCGTGCCACGCTGAGCAGCGCCGAGAACACGGCGAGGCTCGAACAGATCACGAACGCCCACCACTTGATCCAGCGCACCTTCACGCCCGAGCGGCGGGCGGCCTCGGCATTGCCTCCGATGGCGTAGATGTACCGGCCGAACCTGGTGCGGTCGAGCAGGAACGTGCCCAGCCAGAGGATGACGAGCACCACCGGCACGACGACCGGCACGCCCGCGACCTCGATCACGGACTGCCCGCGGTTCTGGTTGAGGACGTACACCACGATTCCGCCGATGACGGCGATGGCGGCCAGCTTGATCCACACCAGCGACAGGGCGCGGTTGGGGACGCCGGCACGGGCGCGACGGGCACGGTCCCAGAACGAGGTCGCGGCCGAGATGGCGAGCATGATCACGAGCATCGCCCAGCCACCCCACACCGGCAGGTTGCCGTTCTGCAGGAAGAGCAGCTCGGGCACCTCGAGGCGGAACAGACCGCCGGGGCCGATGATGACGAGCGCGAGTCCCTGCAAGCCGAGGAACAGGCCGAGCGTGACGACGAACGACGGGATGCCGACCCGAGCGACGAAGAAACCTATCAGCGCCCCGATGAGGAACCCGAACCCGAAGCCGACCAGGAGGGCGAGGGGCCAGGGGACGCCCTGTGCCGCGAGCACGACGAAGAGCGCCATCCCGACGCCGCCCGTGACACCCGCCGACAGGTCGATCTCGCCGAGCAGCAGCACGAACACCAGCGCCATGCCGAGCACGACGAGCGTGGCCGCCTGATTGAGCAGGTTCGCGAAGTTGCGCTCGGTGAGGAAGAACGGGCTCAGGATCGAGAACAGGACGAAGAGCACCACCAGGCCGCCGATGGCGGGGAGGGCGCCCATGTCGCCACCGCGCACGCGCTGCCACCATGCCCTCAGCTGGTCGCCGACGCCGCCCTCGACGCCGCTGCCGATGAGGTCGCTGGCGAGGGGATCTGGTGCGGCTTCGGTCCGTGTCGTGGCGTTGCCGCTCATCACAGGTCTCCTTCCGTGCGGATGATCGAGGTATCGACGATCGTGACGCCCTTCGGCGACTTGGTGCCGGTGATGTATCCGACGACGTCGTCGCGCGTGGTCTGGCTCGTCGGGATCTGCGCGACCATCTGGCCGAGGTAGAGCACCGCGATGTCGTCGGCCACCTCGAACACGTCGGCGAGGTTGTGGCTGATGAGGATCACGGCGACGCCCTGCTCCGACAGCCGCTTCACCAGGTTCAGCACCTGTTCGGTCTGCGCCACGCCGAGGGCGGCGGTGGGCTCGTCGAGGATCACGACGCGTGCCTTCTTCAGCACCGCGCGCGCGATCGCGACGGTCTGTCGCTGGCCTCCGGAGAGGCTCGAGACCTTCTGGCGCACCGACTTGACGGTGCGCACCGAGAGCGAGCGGAGTGTGTCGGACGCCTCCTTCTCCATGCGGCCCTCGTCGAAGGTGCCGAAGGAGAGTTCCTCGCGGCCGAGGAACATGTTCTGCACGATGTCGAGGTTGTCGCACAGGGCGAGGTCCTGGTACACGACCTCGATGCCGAGGCTGGAGGCGTCGCGGGGAGCGTGCAGATCGCGGTGGGTCCCATCGATGAGCACCTCGCCCTCGTCGTACGGCTGGACGCCGGCGAGGCCCTTGATGAGGGTGGACTTGCCGGCGCCGTTGTCGCCGACCAGGGCGGTGACCTTGCCGGGGTGGACCTCGAGGTCGACGCCCTTGAGGACGCTGACCGGGCCGAAGGACTTCTTGACGCCGATCAGTTTGATGATCGGCTCAGTGGCGGTGAGTGTGTCTGACATGCTCGCTTCCTTGCGATGTCGGTGCCAGCGCGAGAGGGCGCCGCGCCTCGATGACGCGACGCCCCCGCGGCTGTGAACCGAAGGTTACTCCGTGACTCCGAACTCGGTGCACTTCGCCTCGACGTCCGGGGTGCAGACGTCGTCGAAGGAGGCGTAGCCGCCGGCGGCGACGACGTCCTTGACCTCGTTCGGGCCGACGACCGTCGGCGTGACCTGGATGTAGGGGGTGCCGTCGTCGAGCTCGGAATCCGCATCCGGCGTCTCGCCGTTCAGCAGCGCGATGGCCGTCTCGATCGCGGCATCGGCCTCGAGGTTCACCTGCTTCCACACGGTGCCCGTCTGCCAGCCGAGAAGGATGTTCTGCAGACCCGCGACGTTCGCGTCCTGACCAGACACGGCGACCCCCTGCAGGTTGTTGTCCTGCAGCACCTTGATCACGCCCGCGGCGTTGGTGTCGTTGGCCACCCAGACGCCGTCGACCTGGCCGTTCAGGCTGGTGAGAGCCTGCTCGAAGTTGGTCTGCGACTTCGCCTGGTCCCAGACCCCCGGAGGCTCGGCGGCCGCGGTGATGCCCGCGGCCTCCATGACCTCGACGGCGCCATCGTGGAACATCTTCGCGTTGCCGTCGGTCGGGTCGCCGCCCATGTAGACGACGACCGCGTCGGCGGGGGCGACGCCCTTCGCCTCGAGACCGTCGAGAACGAGCTGACCCTGGAGGCGGCCGACCTCTTCGTTGTCGAACGAGACGTAGTAGTCGGAGCCCTTGAAGGGACGGTCATAGGCGATGACCGGGATGCCCTCGGCCTTCGCCTTCTCGGCGACCGAGACGGCAGCGCCATTGAGGTCTACCAGGAGCATGACGCCGCAGCCCTTGGTGAGCTGCTGGTCCGCCAGGGTCGCGTACTTGTCCTTGTCGCCCTGTGCGTTCTGGATGTCGGCCTCGAATCCGGCCGCCTCGAGGCCCTCCTGCAGGAACTGGCGGTCGAGGTTCTCCCAGCGGGGCGAGGACGCCGCGTCGGGGAGGATGACGCACGCACGGCCGGCCGCGTCGCCGCCGCCCTCGGTGGACCC
>DATEOM010000332.1:0-15609 GCA_035274105.1 Microbacterium sp. | reverse complement strand
CGCCGAGGACCTCGCCGTGCCGCTCCTCACCCTGGCCGCCTGGGGGCTCGTTCCGCTCGTCGGCGGATGGGCGGTGCTGCGCGGTCGCGACGCGTAGAGTCGACCGAATGCCGCGACCCGCCAGCCAGGCCGTCGTCGGTGCCGCTCCCGGCGCCGACGACGGCCTGCTGCTGCCGCGACCCCCCGGCGTCTTCCGCCGCTTCTGGGCGCGGCATCCGCGATTCGCCGACGTGATCGTCGCGATCGTCGCGCTCCTCCTGTCGGTGCCCACCGCCGCGATCCGCTCCGAGTACCCGATCCCGCCGACGCCGCCGCAGACGGTGTACGCCATCGTCGTGGTGATCGGTGCGTGCGTCGCCCTGCTGTTGCGCCGTTCGCGACCGCTCGTCGTCTTCGCCGTCGCGGCGCTGCCGCTGGTGATCCTGCCGCCGAGCCTGGTCCCGGCATCCCATGTCGTCCCCGCGCTGGCCATCTACGCGGTCGCGGTGTACCGCTCCGTGCGCTCCTGCTGGATCGCCTTCGCGGCGGCGACCGCACTGATGGCGGTGTACACCGCCGTGGCAGGCCTCGCGGCGCCCGCGACGTGGGGCTACCTGATCACTTCGTTCGTGTCCGGCACGATCGCGCTCCTGATCGGGGCGCTGATCGGGATCAACGTGGGGAACCGCCGGCGGTATCTGGAAGCGCTCATCGACCGCTCACGCCAGCTTCTCGTCGAAAGGGACCAGCAGGCGCGCCTCGGCGCCGCGGCCGAACGCACGCGCATCGCGCGTGAGATGCACGACATCGTCTCCCACAACCTGACCGTGATCGTGGCCCTCGCCGAGGGTGCGACGGCGACGCCCGACGCCGCGCGCGCCCGCGTCGCCACCGAGCAGATCGCCGGCACGGCCCGCGGTGCGCTCACCGAGATGCGTGCGATGCTCGGCGTGCTGCGCGACCCCGATCTCGCCCCCGATGCGCCGCTCGCCCCCATCGAGTCGGCGTCCGTCGCCGACGCCGTCGAGTCCGCCCAGCGGGCGGGGTTCCCGGTCGTGCTGAAGGTGGAGGGCCGCCTGGGCGACGTGCCCGCGGAGGTGCGGTTCGCGGTGGCGCGCATCGTGCAGGAATCGCTCACCAACGCCATGCGGCACGCACCGCTCGCCACCGCGATCGACGTGGGGATCGCCGTTCGGGCGGACGCCGTCGAGCTCGACATCGTCAACGACGGGGTGCGACCGCGGACGGATGCTGCGGACCCGCCCGGACGAGCCGGCTTCGGCCTTCCCGGGCTCCGCGAGCGCGCGGCGCACGTGGGAGGGACGCTGGAGGCCGGAGCGGCCGACGGCAGGCGGTGGGCGGTGCGGGCCTCACTGCCGCTGCCGATCCCGGCGATCACGAAGGCCGCGCGAGAGGAAGCCGGACCATGACCACACCCATCCGCGTCCTCCTGGTCGACGACCAGGAGCTGATCCGGCTCGGCTTCCGCCTCGTGCTCGAGGCCGAGACGGACGTGGCCGTCGTGGGCGAGGCCGCCGACGGCGACGAGGCGGTGCACGCCGTCGCCGCGCACGCACCCGACGTCGTGCTGATGGACATACGGATGCCGCGCACCGACGGCATCGCCGCCACCCGGTCGATCGTCGCCGCGTACCCGGAGACGCGCGTTCTCGTCCTCACCACGTTCGACCTCGACGAGTATGCCGTGGGCGCCCTCGACGCGGGTGCGAGCGGGTTCCTCCTGAAGGATGCGCAGCGCTTCGAGCTGACGGCGGCGATCCGCGCGGTGCACCGCGGCGACGCCGTGCTGGCGCCGTCGGTCACGCGGCGCCTCATCGACAGGCTCCACGCGGCACCGCCCGCGCCGGCCGCGCCGCCTGGTGCGTCTTCGGGCGGCGACCCCACGACGGAGCTCACCGACCGGGAACGGGATGTCTTCGTCGCGATCGCCCACGGGATGAACAACGCCGAGATCGCGCGTCACCTGTTCCTGAGCGAATCCACGGTGAAGACGCATGTCGGCAGGGTGCTGGCCAAGATCGGTGCGCGCGACCGCGTGCATGCCGTGATCCTCGCCCACCGGCATCGGCTCGTCGACGCGTCGGCGCCGCTGCCCTCCGACGGTGACCGGCGCGCCGCAACCTGAATGCCGCCCAGACGAGCGTGAGCCGACCTCGTTAGGATCGTGACGATGATTCGCGTCCCCCTCGAGACCACTCCCAGCCCGGAACCCCCCGACCTCACCGACGCCGAGACCTGGCAGCAGTTCGGCGAGTTCTTCCTCGCGGTCGGCATGAACCTCCTCGCGGTGGCCGGGATCATCGTCGGCGCCATCCTCCTGGCCTGGATCCTGAAATTCGTGATCCGTCGTGTCGTCGGCCGCATCGTCAACGGCGCCAAGAACAAGGCGAACGTCGACGACACCCAGGCGCTCGAGCGGGCCCCGCTCGCGTCGGTGCGACTCGTGCAGCGCACGCGGACACTCGGATCGATCCTCCACAACGTCGTCAACGTGACCATCGTCGTGATCGCGATGCTGCTGATCATCAACGTGCTGGCGCCATCCGCCTTCGCCTCGCTCACGCTCCTGACCGCCGCCATCGGCGCGGGCCTCGGCTTCGGCGCGCAGAACATCGTCAAGGACGTGCTCAACGGCATCTTCATCGTCGCCGAAGACCAGGTGGGGATCGGCGACGTCGTCGACCTCGGACTGGCGACCGGCATCGTCGAATACGTGAGTGTCCGGGTGACGCACGTGCGCGACGTCAACGGAACGCTCTGGTACGTCCGCAACGGCGAGATCACGCGCATCGGCAACCTCTCGCAGGGCTGGTCGCGCGTCATCCTGGACCTCTCGGTCGCGACCGACTCCGACATCGGCGAGGTCGAGAGGGCGATGCTCGACACGGCCAAGGCGCTCGCGAAGGACCCGAAGTGGCGTACGCGCATCCTCGAGCAGCCCGAGGTGTGGGGCCTGGAGTCGATCTCGGGCGATGCGCTCGTCATCCGCCTGGTCATGAAGACCCGCGCGAACGCGAAGGACGACGTCGCCCGCGAGCTGCGGATGCGCCTCAAGCACACGATCGACGAGATGGGCATCACCCTGCCCGCCCTCACCGCGGTCATGCCGAGCGGTCTCGAAGGCGCCCAGCGCGTGCGGGGCGCCAACCCGCCCAAGACCAAGCCCACGCCCGTCGCCGCCACGCCCGAGCGGCCGGTGTGGAAGCCGAAGCGAAACCCCAAGAAGCCGTCGACTCCGCCTGCGGGCGACGAATCCGGCACGACCACCGGAGGAACCCCATGACCGACTCGGCCACTCCGCTGAGCTTCTACGACGAGGTCGGCGGCCACGACACCTTCGTGCGGCTCGTCGATGTGTTCTACCGCGGCGTCGCCGAGGACGAGGTGCTCAAGCCGATGTATCCCGAGGAGGACCTCGGACCGGCGCAGGAGCGGCTCACGCTGTTCCTCGAGCAGTACTGGGGCGGTCCGACGACGTACAGCCAGGAACGCGGGCACCCCCGGCTCCGCATGCGCCACGCGGCGTTCCACGTCGATCCCGACGCCCGCGACCGCTGGCTCGCACACATGCGCGTGGCCGTCGACGAACTCCACCTTCCGCCGCTCCACGAAGCGACCCTCTGGGATTATCTCCAGCGCGCCGCGTATGCCATGGTGAATACCTTCGAGCCCTCGGGCATCGGACCCGCCGCAGGCTCACGGGCGGCAGCATCCTTCCCGGTCACGGCGGCACCCCCGGCGGACGCCGACCCCGCTCGCTGAGCCTTCCGGCTCGGCCCGACCCCACCCTCGCCGACGAAGGAGTCGACAATGCCCGCCCACCACACCGACATCCTGGTCATCGGATGGGGCCTCGCCGGTCTCGTCGCCACCGCCGAGGCGGTCGCGGCGGGCAAGCGGGTGACGATCGTCGATCAGGAGCCGCGCTCGAATCTCGGCGGGCAGGCGTGGTGGTCGTTCGGCGGGCTGTTCTTCATCGACTCGCCGGAACAGCGGCGGCTGGGCATCCGCGATTCGCTCGAGCTGGCGCGCCAGGACTGGTTCGGCAATGCCGGGTTCGACCGCGACGAGGACGTCTGGCCGAAGCGCTGGGCCGAGGCCTACCTGCAGTTCGCGCACCAGGAGAAGCGCGCCTGGCTGCGAGAGAAGGGCGTCGGCTTCTTCCCGATCGTCGGCTGGGCGGAGCGCGGCGGGTATACGGCGACCGGACCCGGCAACTCGGTGCCTCGCTTCCACATCACGTGGGGAACCGGCCCGGGGATCGTCGCGCCGTTCCAGGCGGCCGTGGAGGCCGGCGAGGCGGACGGGCGCGTGACGATCCTTCCCCGTCACCGGGTCACGTCGCTCATCGTCGACGGCGGCGTCGTCACGGGCGCGGCCGGTGATGTGCTGGCGCCGTCCGGAGCTGCCCGCGGGGTCGCGAGCTCCCGTGAGGCCGTCGACGCGTTCACCGTCACCGCGGCCGCGACGATCGTCTCGTCCGGTGGCATCGGCGGCAACCACGACCTCGTACGCCAGTGGTGGCCCGAACGCCTCGGCACTCCCCCGGCGACCATGGTGACGGGTGTGCCTGCGTACGTGGACGGTTCGATGCAGCCGATCTCAGAAGCGGCGGGGGCACGGCTGATCAACGGCGACCGCATGTGGCACTACGTCGAGGGCATCCAGAACTGGGATCCGATCTGGCCGGACCACGGCATCCGCATCCTCCCCGGCCCGTCATCGGTCTGGCTGGACGCCACCGGCAATCGCCTGCCGGTCCCGCTCTTCCCCGGCTTCGACACGCTCGGCACACTGGCGCACCTCCGCGCGACCGGGCACGACCACTCGTGGTTCGTGCTGTCGCAGAAGATCATCGAGAAGGAGTTCACCCTCTCGGGCAGCGAGCAGAACCCCGACCTCACCGGCAAAGACGTCAAGCTTCTCGCGAAGTCCCGCCTGGGCAAGGGCGCCGCCGGTCCCGTGCAGGCGTTCATGGACCACGGCGCCGACTTCATCGTGCGCGACAACCTCGACGACCTCATCGCGGGCATGCAGGCGCTCCCCGGCGGCGACGTGCTCGACGCCGACCGCGTGCGGTTCGAGGTCGAAGCCCGCGACCGCGAGGTCGACAACGACTTCACCAAGGATGCGCAGATCGCCATGCTGCGATCGGCGCGCGCGTTCCGCGGCGATCGGATCATCCGCACCGCGAATCCGCACCGCATCCTCGACCCGAAGTCCGGCCCGCTGATCGCTGTGAAGCTCCACGTGCTCACCCGCAAGTCCCTCGGCGGCATCGAGACCGACCTGTCGGGCCGCGCACTCGGTGCCGGCGGTGAGCCCGTGGCCGGGCTGTACGCGGCGGGCGAGGCGAGCGGCTTCGGCGGCGGCGGCATCCACGGGTATCGCGCACTCGAGGGCACGTTCGTGGGCGGATGCCTCTTCTCGGGGCGCGTCGCCGGGCGTGCGGCGGCCACGGCGGTGTGACCGGGGGCCGGCCTCAGCTCGCTGAGCCTGTCCGCCGCACCGGAGTGAGACCGGTCGCCACGGGTCCACGCACCAGCACGTGGCCGCGCGTCAGGCTCACCCGTGTCCACGGCCCGCTCGCGAAAACCCGGGCGGTCTCGCCCCCGCTGATGAAGCCGAGGCTCAGCGCGGCGAATGCGACGCCGAGCGGAAGGCCCCCCAGCTCTTCGTCGGGTGCACCCCAGACCGCTGCCCGGACGGTGCGCACCACGTCCTCACCGGCATCCGTCGGCACCGTGTCGGCGACGCGGGCGATCCCGCCCTGCGCCTTGGCCGCGAGCGTCGAGGCCTCGATACCGGGCCGCACGTCCCAGCCGCCGCGCGGCGGCGTGATGCCCGCCCACGCGGGTGACAGGGCGGTCTCGGGAAGCAGGAGCGCACGCGGATCGTCGTCGGTGGCGGAGAGGGCGGATGCCTCGACCACGAGGTCGCACACGAGTTCGGGGTCTGCGCCGAGCGAGCGCAGCGCGAGGACGGTCGGCGTCGGATCACCGAAACCCCGTGGCGCCAGCGGCGCGGCGGTCATCGCCAGGACCCCTCGTGACGCCTGCAGCCGGACGCCTTCGACGGTGAAGCGCGCTGCCCGGCCCGCGAAGGTGAGGGCGTCGGCGGCGGATTCGGGATCGGCGAGCAACAGGCGCGGTGACATCGCCCTCTAAGCTACCAAGCGGACCTACGGGCGGTCGCCGCCCCGGAGAGGAGCACCCGTGGATGCCGAGCCGAACGCCGAGACGGCGCCGGAGAAGGACCCGGTCGCGTCGATGCTGTCGGTCATCGATCTGAGCGCGTCCGACGCCCGCACCACGGAAGACATCTTCACCGGGGCATCGCAGTCGATGCCACTGGGCCGCGTGTACGGCGGCCAAGTGCTCGCCCAGTCCATCGTCGCCGCGTCGAGGACGATCCCGGAGGAGCGGATCGTGCACTCGATGCACGGGTACTTCCTGCGCCCGGGCGATTCGGCGAAGGGCATCACCTTCTCCGTCGATCGCATCCACGACGGGCGCTCGTTCTCGACCCGGCGCACGCAGGCGTTCCAGGAGGGCGTCCCGATCTTCTCGATGATCGCGTCGTTCCAGGACGAGGACCCGGGACTCGACCACCAGGAGCCGATGCCCGAAGGAGTTCCCGCGCCGGAGGACCTTCCCGACATCGAGGCGCACCTCAGCGGCCTTCACCCGATGTCGAAGCGGCTCTTCACCGATCGACCGGTGGATCTGCGCCACATCCCCGCCCCCATCTATGTCACGGCCGGCGTCGAGAAGGCGCCGCGGCAGGCGGTCTGGATGCGCATCCGGCGGCCGATCCCCGACGACCCCGCGGTCCACCGGTCCGTGCTGGCGTATCTCAGCGACCTCACGATCCAGGAGTCGATCCTCCGCGCGCACGGCGTCTCCTGGGCGACGCCGGGGCTGAAGGTCGCGAGCCTCGACCACGCGATGTGGTGGCATCGCTTCGGACGCGTCGACGATTGGATGCTGTACGTCCAGGATTCTCCGAGCGCCCGCGGCGGCCGCGGCCTCGCGTCAGGGCGGATCTACGCCGCCGACGGCACGCTGATGGCCAGCGTCGCGCAGGAGATCATGATCCGGGTTCCCGGCGCAGGCGGCGACGCCGGCTGAGCCGGCCCGATCGCACGGCTCAGCGGGAACGGACTCAGCGGCGGTGGGCGTAGCGGATCGGCTCGCCGACGTACGGCTCCCACGCCGCGCGCTCTTCGCGTGTGAGACGGAGCGGACGCCCGGTCTCAGCATCCACCTTCACGATCACCGTGGTGGCGCGCGCGTAGAGCGTGCGTCCTGCGGCGGCAGTCTCGACGGGGCTGAGCACCTCGTAGCAGACTTCGATGCTCGAGCCGCCCAGCTTTCCGAACCACATCTGCACGTCGAGCGGATGCCGCTGGTACGGCACCGGGGCCAGGTACTCGATCTCCTGTCGGGCGATGAGGGTGAGCATTCCGCTGAAGATGCTCGAGTCCAGCACGGCGGTGGCGGGGGCGTCCTCGCCGGGCTCGGGCAGCCAGAATGCACGCACACGCGCCTCTTCGAGGAGCTTGAGCATCGACGTGTTGTTGACGTGATTGAACGCGTCGAGGTCTCCCCATCGCAGGTGGATGGGGATGTGCAGGCGGCGGTCGCCCCCGGAGGCTGCGACCGCCGCGTCGCCGGTCTCAGTCACGCGTGAGCTTGCGGTACGCGGTGCGGTGCGGGCGCGCCGCCTCCGCGCCGAGGCGCTCGATCTTGTTCGCCTCGTACGCCTCGAAGTTGCCCTCGAACCAGTACCACTGGTCGGGGTTCTCGTCCGTGCCCTCGTACGCGAGGATGTGGGTCGCGATGCGGTCCAGGAACCAGCGGTCGTGCGTGATGACCACCGCGCAGCCGGGGAACTCGAGCAGCGCGTTCTCCAGCGACTGCAGGGTCTCGACGTCGAGGTCGTTCGTCGGCTCGTCGAGGAGCAGCAGGTTGCCACCCTCCTTGAGCGTCAACGCGAGGTTGAGGCGGTTGCGCTCGCCACCGGAGAGCACCCCGGCCTTCTTCTGCTGATCGGGTCCCTTGAATCCGAACTTCGACACGTACGCGCGCGAGGGGATCTCGGTCTTGCCGACCGTGATGATGTCGAGCCCGTCCGAGACGACCTCCCACAGGCTCTTCTGCGGGTCGATGTTCGCGCGCGACTGGTCGACGTAGCTGATCTTGACCGTCTCACCGATCTTGAGGTCGCCGCCGTCGAGGGACTCGAGGCCGACGATGGTCTTGAAGAGGGTCGTCTTGCCCACGCCGTTCGGGCCGATCACGCCGACGATGCCGTTCGGCGGGAGGGTGAAGCTCAGGCCGTCGATCAGCGAGCGGCCGTCGAAGCCCTTCTGCAGCTTCTTCGCCTCGATCACGACACTGCCCAGGCGCGGCCCCGGCGGGATCGTGATCTCCTCGAAGTCGAGCTTGCGGGTGCGGTCGGCCTCAGCCGCCATCTCCTCGTAGCGGGCGAGGCGGGCCTTCGACTTGGCCTGGCGTCCCTTCTGATTCGAGCGCACCCAGTCCAGTTCCTCGGCGAGGCGCTTGGCGAGCTTGGCGTCCTTCTTGCCCTGGATGGCCAGACGCTCGGCCTTCTTCTCGAGGTAGGTCGAATAGTTGCCCTCGTAGCCGATGAGGCGGCCGCGATCGACCTCGGCGATCCATTCCGCCACGTTGTCCAGGAAGTATCGATCGTGGGTGATGGCGATCACGGCGCCGGGGTACTTCTGCAGATGCTGCTCGAGCCAGAGCACGCTCTCGGCGTCGAGGTGGTTGGTCGGCTCGTCGAGGAGGAGCAGGTCGGGCTTCTGCAGCAGGAGCTTGGTGAGGGCGACGCGGCGCTTCTCACCACCCGAGAGGGGGCCGATCTGCGCGTCGCCGGGCGGGGTGCGCAGGGCGTCCATGGCCTGCTCGAGCTGGGAGTCGAGGTCCCAGGCGTCCGCGGCGTCGATCTCCTCCTGGAGGACGCCCATCTCGGCGAGCAGCGCGTCGAAGTCGGCGTCGGGATCCGCCATGAGACCCGAGATCTCGTTGAACCGGTCGACCTTCGCCTTGATGGCGATGCCGTCCTGGATGTTCTCCAGCACCGTCTTCGTCTCATCGAGCTCAGGTTCCTGCATGAGGATGCCGACCGTGAAGCCTGGGCTGAGCTTCGCCTCGCCGTTCGACGGGGTGTCGAGCCCGGCCATGATCTTCAGGATCGTCGACTTTCCGGCGCCGTTCGGGCCGACCATGCCGATCTTCGCCCCCGGAAGGAACGCCATCGTGACGTCGTCGAGGATCAGCTTCTCGCCGACGGCCTTACGGGCGCGGACCATCGAGTAGATGTACTCAGCCATGCGGGTTTCTGCTCTCCTTGGACTTCAGACGTCAGCGTCCCAGCCTACCGGGCGGCGAAGCCCGCGGCGTGAGCGCAGCCCAGGCGTGAGCGCAGCCCGCGCCTGCGCGCGCGCCTTTCCTCGCCGCGCGGCGCGCGGTCCGCGTTCACCAGTCGATGGGCCGGGTCTGCCCGATGAGGCAGTAACCCTCGGCGAGCACCGGCACCACGACCGTGACCGGGTCTCCCGTCGCGGGCCCGACCTGACCGATGAGGCACTGGTCGTTCCAGCGAACCGAGAACTGGATGCTTTCGGCGGGATTGCCCACCGTCGATGTGTCCTGTGTGACCTGCATCGCGGCTTTGTCGAACCCCGCCGCCGTGAGCGCATCGACGTACGCTCGCCCGGTCACTCGGGCCTCCGTCGCCCACACGGCCGCAGTGACCGACGAGAACAACGGAAGGTTGTCGTCTGCGGTGCCGTCAGGCACGAGCGTGGGTGCGGCCGGCGCGTCCGGCGTGGCGCTCGCGCTCGGCGCACGGTCGGTCGTCGTCGCGGTGGGCGTCGAGGTCGGCGCCGGTTCGCCAGGGCTGCATGCTGTCAGCGCACCGACGAGCGCGATCGTGGCGATCACTTGCGCGGCGGGCCGCCGACGGAGATCGAAGCGAGCGCGGGGCGGAAGGTCTCGGGCCACGGGGAGAGTTTAGGGCCGCCTGCCCCGCGCACGCTGAACGCGTCAGAAAGGGGTCTCCACATCGGCGCCCGCAGAGCCGGAACCCGACCCGGCCGGGACGAGCACGGGTGTCGCCGCTTCCTCCCCTTCTCGGGTCGCGACCGCCCCGTCGACACCGGGTGCCGCCCACGCGTCGCCGGCGGCCGCCGTCGGCCAATTCTGAGACGTGTCGATCGCCGCGGACCGCGAATCCTTCTCGAACGTCGTCGTCCCCCACCGCAGATCGTGTCCGATGGCGTCGGCATCGATCTCGATGGCCGTGCCGCGACGCGTGCCGTTGTCCCAATCGCGCACCCGCAGGCGACCGGTGAGGATCACGCGATCGCCCTTCTGCAGCGATCGGTGAGCGTGCTCCGCCAGCGTGCGGAACACCGAGACGGTGTACCAGTTCGTTCCCGCATCGGTCCACCCACCGGCCTCGCGGCTGTACCGTCGCTGCCCGCTCGCCACCCGGAACGTGACGATCGCCACCCCGGCCGGCGTCTGCTTCAGCTCGGGCGGTGTCGCCACGTTGCCGGTGATCGTGATCGTGTCGCCTGTGTCGCTCATCGCTCATCCTCTCTGTCGACCCGAGGACCGTCCTCGGTGCTGCCGGCGCCCCGTGCCCGAGGACGCCGGCAGTGGACCCAGCCTCGCCCCGCACCGGCCATCGGAACGGGCCCGTCCAGCGATCTGTGGACAGCGGCGCCGGCGGCCGCGCTGGGGAGGAAACGCCGGAAGACCCGGCAAGTCCGGGGTGTCCGACCCCGTAGCTATGTTCGAATGCGAAGGAGGAACCATGTCCACTGCCGTCGAAACCCTCGCATCAGGCACACCGCTCCTCGCACCCCGGACCGGCATGCGACTCGTCGCCGCCGCGCCGTCGCTCTGGCGGGTGCTGGAGCCGGGTGGGCGCGTGATCGGCCATCTTCAAGAGGTCGCCCAGTCGGGCGGCACCCGCTTCCGGGCTCGGCGGTACAACCCGGCCGCCCATGCCTTCCGAGACCTAGGCGAATTCTGGAGCGCCGACGACGCGGTCGAGTGCCTGAGGTTCGCCCGGTGAATCCTGCCGGGCGCACGGCGTGCGTGGCTCAGATGACCGCGCCGACCTGCTCCACGATCGTCGACGGCGCGCCGGCCTGCACCGACGACCAGGCGTCCGCGAGCACGTCCGCGGCGCGCGCCATCTCTTCGGGCGGTGCGGTGAACGGCACGCGGAGGTGACGCTCATGCCCACCCTCCACCGAGAACCGCGGCCCGGCGCTCAGCAGCACACCGCGCGATCGCGACTCGATCACGAGCGCGGAGCTGAGCGGCGCGCCCAGCTCGATCCAGAGCGACACACCCCCGTGCACGCCAGGCAGGTCCCACGAGGGCAGGCGGTCCCTCAGCGCCCTCACGAGCGCGTCCCTTCCCGATCGCAGCAACTCCGAGCGCTGCGCGACGATGTCGTCGAACTGCGACAGGAGGCGGGTGGCGATGGCCTGCTCGAACTCGGGCGTGCCGAGGTCGTGCGCCGGCCGAGCCGCGACGAGCCTGCGGATGAGTTCACCATCGGCGCGCACCCACCCGACCCGCAGCCCGCCCCACACGGTCTTACCCAGAGAGCCGATCCGCACGACGGTGCCGGGCTCGGATGCGGTGAAGCCGGGCGCCAGCGGACCACGGTCGATATCCAGGTCGGCGGTCGTCTCGTCGAGGACCAGCACCGAACCCGACCGCTCCCCCGCGTCCAAGATCGCCTGGCGCTCCTGGCTGCTCATGCTCCGACCGGTCGGATTCTGGAAGTCGGGCATCAGATACGCCATCACGGGCAGGGTGCGGGCGAACGCCTGCTCGGCCCGATCGAGATCCCAGCCGCCCTGCGTGGCCACGGGCACGCCCACGAGCCGGGCGCCGGCCCGCCGCAACGCGTCCGCCGCATGCGGATACGTGGGCGTCTCCACGAGTACGCGGTCCCCTCGCCCGATGAGCACCGTCGACACGAGGTGGATCGCGCTCTGCGCGCCCGTCGTGACGAGCACTTCGTCCGGATGCGTCGGGATCCCCCGCGCGGTGTAACGCTCGGCGATCGCCTCTCGCAGGTCGGCCCTGCCCAGCACGTCGTACCCCACCCGCGACACCAGCGCCGACGCGGCACCGGCCGTCTCGGCCATGATCCCCGCCAGCCCCGGCCAGGCGGGCGGACTCGCCTGCTGAAGGTCGATCATCCCCTCGCCGGCGTCGGCTCGTCCCGGATCACGGCGCCCGAGGGGCAGAGTGACACTGCCCGATCCGCGCAGACTCGCGATGTGCGCGGTGTCGCGCAGGCTCCGGTAAGCCGCGGCGACGGTGCTGCGGCTCACGTGCAGCGCGGTGGCGAGCTCCCGCTCGGCCGGCAGTGCGGTGCGCGGCGCGAGCCGGTTGTCCAGACAGAGCAGGCGGATGCCGTCGGCCAGCGCTTCATACGCCGGCTCACGAGTGCGCCAGCCCCCCAGGGCGGCGGCGAGAGCGCGCGCCGAGATGCGGGAGTCCATGGGGCCAGCCTACCCATATTGGCCTGCACGTGACGTGCCAATTGTGCGATTGGATGGAAGCATGCCACGCCGAATCGTCCAGTTGCTCGTCGGTCTCTTCCTCTACGGAGCCGGTTGCGCGCTCACCGTCGAAGCCGGACTGGGTGTCGACCCCTGGACGGTCTTCGCGCAGGGCCTGTCCGTCCGCACCGGCATCGGCATCGGCTGGATCACCAACATCGTGGGATTCTTCGTGCTCCTGCTCTGGATCCCGCTCCGCCAGAAGCCGGGCATCGGCACGATCGCCAACATCCTCCTCGTCGGCACGAGCATGCAGATCGTGCTCGGCATCGTGCCGCCCGTGTCGGGGTTCGCCGTGCAGCTCGCCACGCTCCTCGGTGGCATCGTCCTCGTCGCCGTCGCGTCAGGGCTCTACATCGGCGCGCACTTCGGCCCCGGCCCGCGCGACGGACTCATGACCGGCATGAACGCCCGTCTCGGCTGGCCGATCTGGCTATGCCGCGCACTCGTCGAGGTGTCGGTGCTGCTCGTGGGCTGGCTGCTCGGCGGCACGGTCGGCATCGGCACCGTGCTCTTCGCCGGCCTGATCGGCCCGCTCGTGCACGTTGCACTGCCTCTGCTCGACACGCGCAAGACGCGGACGCGCGTCGCCGCCCAGCGATCGACGTGACGCCCACCACGCGGCGGCCCGCCCGAGACCGGGCGAGCCGCCGTCGGTCAGTGCTCGCGGAACATCGGCCAGTCGCTGCCAGGCGCCATGTGCGAGTGGAGCGCGCTCTTGGCGATCTCCATGGTCGGGTACGTGCCGGTCGCTTCGCTCGCACCGGCCATGGTGACCGTGTAGCCGTCGTCGTCCTTGCGGATGCTTCCGGCGACGCCGGACGCTCCGTAGGCGACCCAGAGAGGGTGGTGCGTCTCCGTGGTGCTCATCGGTGAACTCCTTTCGATGCCTCCGATGCTGACGCTACGCCGAGAGCCCGCCATGCGCCAGCGTCCGCGACGGCGTGGTGCGACCCGGTAGTGTGGAAGAACCCTTCCCTCCGTAGCTCAGGGGACAGAGCGAGCGGTTTCTACCCGCCAGGTCGGGGGTTCGAATCCTCCCGGAGGGGCGAACGGGTCCGGCGTGGGAGTCGGAACCCGAGTCCAGGCCCGTGGGATGTCTGGACTTCCGAAAAGGATGGAGCACATGGTGGGTGCATCCGAGAACGACCGTCTGGTCTGGATCGACTGCGAGATGACCGGGCTCGACCTGGGCGTGGACGAATTGGTGGAGATCGCCGTGGTCATCACCGACTTCGAGTTGCGCACGCTCGACCCGGGCTTCTCCGTCGTCATCAAGCCCGACGACTCGGCGCTGGCGAACATGAACGAGTTCGTCACGAACATGCACCGCACCTCCGGGCTGCTCGACGAGATCCCCGAGGGCGTGAGCCTGGCGGACGCCGAATTCCAGGTGCTCGAGTACATCCAGCGATTCGTGCCGCTCGAGGGCAAGGCTCCCCTCGCCGGGAACACGATCGGCACCGACCGCATGTTCCTCGCGAAGTACATGCCGCGCGTCGACCGCTGGCTGCACTACCGCAACGTCGACGTGTCGAGCATCAAGGAGCTCTCGCGTCGCTGGTACCCCCGCGCGTACATCCACGCACCCGCGAAGGACGGGGGTCACCGCGCCCTCGCCGACATCCTCGAGTCGATTCGCGAGCTCGCCTATTACCGCCAGGCGGTGTTCGTTCCGGAGCCCGGACCGACCAGCGACGGCGCGCGTGCAGCAGCTGCTGCCGTCGTGTCGTCGTTTGCTCCGGAGGTGTGAGAGAATCGTCTGGTTGCCCGCGCGAGCGGGAGACATGGTGGGTATAGCTCAGTTGGTAGAGCGCTGGCTTGTGGTGCCGGATGTCGCGGGTTCGAGTCCCGTTACTCACCCCAGATCCATCGAATGGGGCGCGTCTCACGCGCCCCATTCGCATAGAAGCGGGGCATCATGATGGAGATGGATGCCGCGACCTTCGAGACGCTCGTGATCGACGAGCTGGATGCCCTCCCCGACGACATGGTCGAGGGCCTCGACAACGTCGTGTTCGTGGTCGAGGACCGCCCCGAGGACGGCAGCATCGATCTGCTGGGGCTCCACGACGGCTGGGCGCTGACCGAGCGGGAACGCTACGGGATCGGCGAGCTGCCCGATCGCATCATCGTGTACCGCGAACCGCATCTGGCGGTATGCGACGACGAGAACGAGCTGCGCGATGAGGTGCACACGACCCTGGTGCACGAGATCGCGCACTTCTACGGAATCGACGACGACCGCCTGCACGAGCTGGGGTGGGCATGATGGCCGCGCTCGCCACGCCGTCGATCGACGAGGACGTCCACGCCTCTCAGCACGTCGATCCGGCGCGCCCCTGGCAGACCGTCGTCTGGGACGACCCCGTCAACCTCATGAGCTACGTCACGCACGTCTTCCGCGAGTACTTCGGGCTCGCGCGCGCCGACGCGCAGCGGCTCATGCTCGCCGTACACAATGAGGGGCACGCGGTCGTCTCGCAGGGCCCTCGAGAGCAGATGGAGATGCATGCCCAGGCGATGCACGACTACGGCCTGTGGGCGACCGTGAGGCAGGAGCCCCGTTGAGCGACCGGATGGTCGTGCTCGAGGTCGCCCGCCTGGAGGCCGCACATCTTGCGGGGCTCGTCGGCCAGTTCGCCGAACTGCTGCGCGAGTCCGCACCCGACGACGGCGATCCGGCGATCGCCCGACTGGTGCCGGCGGCGTACGCGGACGACGAGGAGGCGGCCCGCGAATTCCGGGCGCTGACCCAGGCCGATCTGCTCGGCCGACGCGGGTCCGACGCGGCGCTCGTCCTGGCGTCGCTCCAGGACGCGGCTCAGATTCCCGAAGACCCCGACGACCCGGCCCTGCTGGAGCAGGTCGAGATCAGGCTCGACCCCGACACGGCGCAGGCGTGGCTGCGTACCCTCGCCGCCGTCCGACTGGTACTCGCGACGCGACTGGGCGTCGCCGAAGAGGACGACCACGATCACGAC
>DATEOM010000331.1:0-15004 GCA_035274105.1 Microbacterium sp. | reverse complement strand
GCCCCTGGGGCGCGCCCGAGCCGGTGGCTCCCGCAGCGGTCGCCGACGGCGGCGCTGCGGTCGCGGCATCCGTTCCCCCCGCTCCCCTGGTGCTCGAAGACGGTGCCCGCGTTCTCGTGTTCGGGGACTCGTGGGTGTACGGCTCGGCGGCGACCGTGCCGACGCTCGGCTTCGCGTACCTGCTGGCCGGCGAGCTCGGCGTCGAGACCGTCGTCGACGGGGTTCGCGGCAGCGGCTATCTCAAGCCGGGCCTCGACGGACCCGCGTACGGCGAGCGCATCGACGCTCTCGACCCGGCGCTCGAGCCCGACGTCATCATCGTCGAGGGGTCGATCAACGACCGCAGGCTCTATCCGGCCGGATATCGGGATGCTGTCACCGCCGCGTGGGACGCCCTCGAGACCCGCTATCCCGACGCCGAGATCGTGATTCTCGGCCCGTCCCCGCAGGTTCTGCCCGTGGAGGATGCGACCCGGGAGATCGACGCCGATCTCAGCGAGCTCGCCGGAGCGCGCGGCTGGTGGTACATCTCCCCCCTCACGGAGGGTTGGATCACCGACGCCAACTACCTCGACGTCATCGACACCGGGCCGATCGGCCGTGACCATCCCTCGACCGACGGCCACGCGTACCTCGCCGATCGTGTCGCGGCGGCGATCAAGCGCATGGAGCAGCAGCCGGCGATCGTCGCCGACGCGCCCCTCGACGACACTCCCCCGACGCCCTGAGGTGGCGGGGCCACCGGCGGCCGGATGGTAGTCTCGATCGGCACGCCTCCGTAGCTCAGGGGATAGAGCGTTGGTTTCCGGTACCAAAGGTCGCAGGTTCGATTCCTGTCGGGGGCACCATACGGAACAAGGGGTCGAGAGTCTTCTCGACCCCTTGTCGCGTGACAACACTTCGACAACATCTACCGCTGCGTCTCTGATGCCGACTTCACCTGCCCCAGGCGGGCGCGTCTGCTGCCCCGAAAGGAACGACCCGGCAAGGCTCGCGTTCCTTCGACCATCACCCGGAGCGCGTGCACGAGCCGGTGTCCTCGTGGCATTCCGGCAGGGTTGGCGGCCATGCGCCCGCTTCGTCAGCCCTCGATACGGGAGTGCTCGCCGAGATGGTGCCAGGTGCGGTTGTGGTAGACGAGGGCGTCGACGGAGTCGCCCGGGTGGACGTCGCGTTCGATGTGGGACTGGAGAGCATGTGCGGCGATGACCACTGAGGTTCCGGCATCCATGCGATTGATGACGGCGCAGCGCACCCAGGCGCGCACATCGCGGTACACCGGCTCGCCAGTGGCCAGGCGAGACCAGCGGTGCGTCTGCGCGAAGCGATCGGCACCACCGGTCGCACCGAGTTTCGCCAACTGGATGTCGTGCGCGTCGAGAAGGTGCACGATGACGGTCTCGGCGCGGGAGAGTACGTCGGATGCCGAGGAGAGCTCCGAGATCGAGAAGATCAGCAGTGGGGGCTCCGCGCTCACCGAGGCGACCGATGTCGCCGTCAGCGCGACGGGCCCATCGCCCGCATCCGCGGTGATGACGGCGACGCCTCCCGGGTGCCCGCGGAACAGGGCTTTGAAATCGTCGGGCGAGAGGGAGGAGGAGAAGCCGTGCTTTGCTGTCTCGATGCGGCCGCCCGCGGGGGACGCCTGCGGGTCAGCGCTTCTCACCGGTCAGCTCCTCGCGGATGATTGCCGTTCCCGCGCTGAGTGCGCTCATCTTCTTCAGTGCGACGTCCCGAGGGAACGGCGCCATGCCGCAGTTCGTGCTGGGGACGAGCTTGTCGGCATCGACGAACCTGAGCGCCTTGCGGAGGGTGTCGGCGACCTCCTCGGGGGTCTCGACCGTCTCGTTCGCCACGTCGATGGCCCCGAGCATGACCTTCTTTCCGCGGACGAGTTCGATGAGGTCCATCGGGACGTGGGAGTGCTGACATTCCAGCGAGATGATGTCGATGCTCGACTGCTGCAGGAGCGGGAACGACTGCTCGTAGTGCCGCCACTGCGACCCGAGAGTGGCCTTCCAGTCGGTGTTCGCCTTGATCCCGTAGCCGTAGCAGATGTGCACCGCGGTCTCTGCGCGCAGTCCGTCTGCCGCTCTCTCCAGCGCCGCGACTCCCCAGTCCTTGACCTCATCGAAGAAGACGTTGAACGATGGCTCGTCGAACTGGATGATGTCGACCCCGGCTTGCTCGAGTTCCTTCGCCTCCTGGTTGAGGATCGTCGCGAACTCCCACGCCAGCTTCTCGCGGCTGCCGTAGTGGGCGTCGTAAAGCGTGTCGACCATCGTCATCGGACCGGGGAGCGCCCATTTGATCGGACGATCGGTGGACGCGCGGAGGAACTTCGCGTCGTCGACGAACACGGGTCGCTCGCGACTGACTGACCCGACGACGGTCGGCACGCTTGCGTCGTAGCGGTCGCGGATGCGCACGGTCTCGCGCTGCTCGAAGTCGACTCCGCTGAGGTGCTCGATGAAGGTCGTGACGAAGTGCTGGCGGGTCTGCTCCCCGTCGCTCAGGATGTCGATGCCGCGTCGGGTCTGCTCTTGCACGGCGACGCGCAGCGCGTCCTGCTTGCCCTCGATCAGCGCGTCGCCCTGCAGCAGCCAGGGGGACCACAGGACTTGCGGCTGTGCGAGCCATGACGGCTTCGGCAGGCTGCCGACGATCGAGGTCGGAAGCAGTGTGTTCATGGTCGAAGAATCTCCGCTCATCATCCGACTCGAGCCGGGTAGCCCGTGGCCCACTCCTCCAGTGCCGCCTTGTGTGGCGTGATGAAGTGTTCGTCCGTGTACTTTCCCTGCTGGAGCGCGAGCCGGCTGCGCTCTTCGCGGTCGTACCCGATCTCGGTGCGCGAGTAGTCCTGCGCCGCGAGGCTCGGCCGGTAGACCGCCGGGGCGGCCGAGTTCGCGTTGTAGATCTCCGGGCGGTAGATCTTCTGGAACGTCTCCATCGTGCTCACCGTGCTGATGAGCTGCAGGTTGGAGTAGTCGTTGAGCAGATCGCCGCGGAAGTAGAAGGCGAGCGGCGCAACGCTGCCGCGCGGCATGAAGTAGCGGACCTGGAGTCCCATCTTTCCGAAGTACTCGTCGGTCAGCGAGTGCTCCTCCTGCTGGTACTCGACGCCGAGGACGGGGTGGTGGTTCGCGGTGCGATGGTACGTCTTGCTCGTCGAGACGCTGATGCAGATCACGGGCAGCCTCGGGAAGCGATCCTGGTATGCGTCGGAGTCGAGGAAGCGCTGGAACAGCTTGCCGTGCAGATCGCCGAAATCGTGGGGCACGGTGGGTGCGCCTCCGCCTGCCGCCGTCGACGGCAGCAGCACGCTGAAGTCGTAGTCGCGGACGTACGACGAGAAGTTGTTGCCCACGATGCCCTGCTGGCGCGCTCCGGTCCACAGATCGACAACCTGGGTGTCGAGGATCTCCAGCAGAGGGAACTTCTGATCGGCGTCTTCCGCGGCGAACTGCAGCTGCACCGAGACGATCTCGAGTTCGACGGCGTACCGGTCCCCATTCGGGTTGTCCCAGTGCGCGAGATCGTTGAATCGGCGATTGATCATGGTCAGCGTGTTGCGGAGGTTCTGCTGACGCTGGGCGCCGCGCGCGAGGTTGGCGAAGTTGGTCGTGACCCGGGAACTCTGCGACGGCGAATAGTCTTCGTCGAAGCGAGTGGTGGTGACGCTGAAGGTGAACTCGTCCGACATGCTGGCCAATCCGGTCAGGGTGACAGACCGGGCAGGCCTGTGAAGGTGTGTGCATCCATCGTGCAAGCTGCGGGGGCATATCGGGTAACTCGCCCGATCTATATCTGGATATAGGGTTTACCTATGTCCAGGGGGTCGAGCGGCATCACGCTGCAGCAGCTCCAGTACTTCGTCGAGGTTGCCGCGGAGGGTTCGATCTCTGCGGCCGCCGACGTGCTCTACGTCGCCCAGCCGACGATGTCGGCGGCGATGAAGGACCTGGAGGCTCGGGTCGGACGCGCGCTTCTGGTGCGCTCCGCCCGCGGCGTCACGCTCACCGCCGACGGTTCCGAGTTTCTCGGGTACGCGCGACAGGTGGTCGAACAGGTTGCGCTCCTCGAGCAGCGCTACCTCGGCAGGCCGCCGTCACGACGCCTGCTCGGAGTGTCCACGCAGCACTACTCCTTCGCGGTGGACGCGTTCGTTCGGGTGGTCAAGGCCACGGGGGCAGCCGAGTACGAGTTCTCGCTGCGTGAGACCCGCACGTGGGACATCATCGAGGATGTCCGCACGCTTCGCAGTGAGATCGGCATCCTCTACCGGAACGACTTCAACCGGAAGGTCATCGACAAGCTGCTCCGAGACTCCGGGCTCGCGTTCCACCCGCTCTTCCTCGCCGAGCCGCACATCTTCATCTCGCGGAACAACCCCCTCGCTTCCCGAGATCATGTGACTCTCGCCGATCTCGCCGACCTGCCGCGGCTCACCTTCGACCAGGGGGCGAACAACTCGTTCTACTTCGCCGAGGAAATCCTCTCCACCCTGTCGAGCAAGCAGGAGATCCGTGTCGCCGACCGCGCGACCATCTTCAACCTCATGATCGGCCTTGACGGCTACACCATCTCGACGGGCATCATCAGTGAACAGCTCGACCCGGAGATCGTCGCCATCCCGCTCGATATCGACGAACGCATCGAGATCGGCTGGATCGGCCACGCCGCCATCCCTCTCACGGAGCAGGCGCAGGGTTATCTCGCCGAAGTGCGGGCTGTCGTCGCCGGCTTCGGCGTCGCGCTGCTCGACTAGTACCGAGAGGGGCCCGTGGGCCCACGTGGCTGAACGCCTCTGGCTTGCTCGTCGCTTGCGTCGAAGCGCGGGTGCGGGCTATGCGCCGTAGCGGGCGAGGAATGTCTCGACGGCTTGGTGGATGACAGCGTCGACCTCGGCGGCTTCCATCGACCATCCGGGGTGCACGAGTGCGGGCCAGAAGATCGAGGAGGCGATCATTCCGAGAAGCTGTGCGGATGCCGTGGCGGGTGAGTCCATGCGCAGTGATCCGACTTGTTCCTCGGAGCGGAGATACTGCCCGAGCGCTGTGAGCGTCGGCAGGGTGCCGAAGTCGAAGGTGCGATCACGGAGCTCGGAGAACCTCGGGCCCTCGGCGATCACGAGGCGGATCATGTCGGCGGTGGAGGGGCGCAGAAGCAGCCTGGCGTAGGCGTTCGCGAGGGCGAGGAGCCCGGCGCGCGTGTCTCCCGGGGCGGGCTGGGGGATGTCTCGGAGGTCGCTGTCACCGACGGCGAGGATGACTGCTTCGAACAGCGCTGCCTTCGTCGCGAACTGCTTGAAGAGGGTCGCTTTCGAGACACGCTTAGAGGTGAGTCGATCGTCTCACCTCTAAGCAAGGAGTGCACAATGTACGACACGACACCGCAGACTGCATCGGGCAAGATCCTGTGGCACTTCTCGATGTCGCTGGACGGCTTCGTCGCCGGCCCCGGACACAGCATGGACTGGATGCCCGACGCCACGAACCGCGACGGGCTGATCGCGGAGTATGTCAGAGCGACCGGCGCAGTGCTGGGAGGGCGCGACGGTTGGGATGCCTTTCCCGACGCGGCGGGCGTCTACGGCGGCGACTGGACCGGACCCGTGTTCGTCCTCACCCACCATCCGGAAGACGTCGAGTCCGTCGACGGCGCCACCTTCCTCAGCTGTGACATCGCAGAAGCCGTCGATATCGCCCGGCGCGCGGCCGGCGGCAAGAACGTGGAGATCCTCTCCGCATCCCTTGGCCGGCAACTGCTCGAGCGCGGCCTCCTGGACGAGATCGACCTCCACATCCTCCCCGTGCTTCTCGGTGACGGCATACGCCTCTACGACAGCCCCGGCGGTGCGCCCGTACAGCTCGAGCTGGTCAACGGCGATCCGCTCGAGGAGATCAACGTCAGGTATCGTCCTCGGGTTGCTGAGGACCTGGGCCCTCTCTGAGCGCGCCCCCGACGGACGCCTCGTCCTTCCCCGCGACAGCCTCCTCGCCAGCAGTGCAAGACGCAGAATTCAGACTGTCAAGCCCGTTCCGCCGTGTCGCGCACCGACGCAGTCTGTGACCATCGCGTGTTGCTCGCCCGCACGAGAGGAGCAGAGGATGGCGGATTTCACACCTGAGGAAGAAGGTTCCCGCCGTGGCGAGGCCGTCGTGTTCTGGAGCTGGATCGCGGTGCTCGCCGGGGGTCTGGCGTACATGATCGCCATACCGCTCGTGGGGCGGTGACCATGCGCTCCATCCGTGACAACGCGCTGAGCCTGGCCTTCGGCCTGCTCTTCGTCCTCGCCCTCGCCGGGCAGTCGGTCGCCGGCTTCTTCGAGAACAACGAGCGCCTCCAGGAGCACGGCCTTCCGGCGCTGGGGTTCGGCGCCTTCCTGACGTCGTCGGACTTCGTGGTGGATGTGGCCGAGAACTGGCAGTCGGAGTTCCTCCAGTTCTTCCTCTTCATCGCCGCGACCATCTGGCTGGTGCAGCGCGGCTCCCCCGAATCCAAGCAGCCCGGCGATGAAGGACCCGACAGCGACGAGGAGCAGCTCGTCGCCGAGCACGCACGGCCCGATTCCCCCGCGTGGGCGCGGGTTCGCGGCATCCGTCTCGCGATCTTCTCCAACTCGCTGCTGCTGGTGATGGGAGCCGTCTTCGTGCTGTCGTGGCTGGCGCAGTCGCTGGCGGGCAGCGTCGTCATGAACGCCGAGAACGCCGAGCACGGCCAACCCGCGATCACGTGGGTCGATTACCTCGTCACGCCCGACTTCTGGAACCGGACGCTCCAGAACTGGCAGTCCGAGTTCCTGGCGGTGGGCGCCATGATCGCGCTGTCGATCTTCCTCCGCCAGCGTGGTTCGAGCGAGTCGAAGCCGGTCGGAGCGCCGCATCACGAGACGGCGGTGTCGGGCGAGTGAGATGAGCTCGGGGCGGGGCCGTCATTCATCCGGGCCGGATCCTGTCAAGGTCTAGAAGATGGCACGGCCACGGAGGATCATCGGACGCGGAGCTGATCGGCGTCGCCTGTCCTTGCGCCCCCCGCGCTTCGTTTCGCCGGCATCTCCGCCCGGAGGCCCACGATGGGGAAGCTGATCTACGAAGGCACCATCAAGGTCGACTTCGACGACCGGACGCTCGCGCACCTGCAGCTCGTGATCGGCACGAAGCTGCGGCGTGGTGAGCCGTTCCACTTCACGTGGCGCGACGACGCGAGCATCGGCGACGGGCGCACGACGATCTGGGTGCACCCGCGGTGCGCCCTCGTCTACAAGTTCTACGGCAGCCGCAAGCCGCAGCTGAACCCCGCCTGGATCGACGCCCTCGCCTACACGGCGAACTCGTCGACCGGCCTGTACCTGGTGCCCGAGCCGGCGATGCCGGTGAACCACGACCACGAGGAGCACGAGGTCGTCGGGTAGCGCGTGCGGGCGCATCCGCCGCGGCGCTAATCCGCCGGCGTGCGCTTGTCAAGCGGATGGGCGTGACAACGTCGACAGCGCTGGGATGGGGCTGACGGCGACGGGAGCGGCCATGAAGAGGATCGACATCTACTACGGCGGAGACCACTACAGCATCGGCGGACGACGCCTCGAGGACCTCCGCCGGGAGGTCGAGACGGGCCTCACCGAGGGTGTGCACTGGCTCGAGGTGAACGACGGCGAGGGGATGATGCGAACGGCGCACCTGCTCGTGACCCCGGGGGTGCCGCTGGCGATCGTGCCCGTCCCTGACGAGTCGCCGCCCAGCTCCCCCGACGAGATCTGGTCGGAGGGCGGGCCGCCGGTCGCCGGATGACGGATGACGGATGCTGCGCCTCAGGCGCCCGCCGGAGACGGATGCTGCTTCGCGGGCTCGGCCTCGTCCGGGAGCGACGGAGTCGGGATGACCACGACGTCCTGCACCTTCCAGTCGAGCCGCGTGACCGCGTCGCGCGCCTCCTCGATCTGTTCGAGACGGACCTCGTCGGTGCGCGGCACGACGAAGACCTCGACGTGGAACACCTGCCCCATGTCGCGCATGCGCACCGCGGTCTCGCGGACCCACCCGAACTCCTCGACGCGGTCGGCGATGCGGGCGATGAGCGGATGCGGATGCGCGTCGTCCTCGGTGCGCGCGCGCTGATCGATGAGGTCGCGGATCGCGGCGCGGCTGTTGCGCCACCCGTCCCACACGATGCCCAGCGAGATGAAGAGCGCCGCCGCTCCGTCGAGCCACCACAGGCCGATGCCGACACCGAGGACGCCGACGATCGACGCCACCGTCGACGTCCAGTCGGCCTTTGCCATGTCGGCGTCGGCGTACAGCACCTTGTTGTGCAGCTTCGGCGCCAGCTTCGCCTTCGCGTGCCCGTAGAAGAAGGGACCGATGACGATCACGCTCATCACGGCCACCATGAACCAGCCGAGCCAGATCGTCTGACCGAACAGGAAGACGGTGCCGATCGAGGGATGTTCGGCGCGCACCAGCCCGCTGATCGCCTCGTAGGCGAGATTGCCGCCCACCGCGAGCAGTGCCACGCCCGCGACGAGGTGCCCCACGCCCATCACGCGGTGATGCCCGAACGGGAACGCCCGAGTGGGAGGCCGCCGGATGAACAGCAGGGCGATCAGGAAGGAGACCTGCGGGATGAGCGACAGCATGTCTTCGATCCACGCGGTCCTCATCGCCTGCGAGCCGCCGACGACGAGCGCGATGAGCCCGATCGTCACCAGCGTGTAGCCGATCGTGAACCACTCCCACCGGATCGCACTGCGGAGGGCCTTCTGCTGCGCCGCGGGAAGATCGGTGCGCCCCATCTTCTTCATCGCGCCAGCTCCCGGTCGAGATAGCCCTCGAGGGCCGCCAGCCACGCGTTCTCCCCCAGCGGCGCGAGCAGCACGACCGGGCCCCGGGCGCCGGGGATCGCGTCGTACGACCGGGTGACGGCGACCCGCTGCGACCACGGGGTCGCGTCGGTCATGCCGCCGATCGCCAGATCGAGATCGCCCGTCTCGAGTCCGTCGACGAGGTCCTCCTCGCTGCCGACGGTCCAGGTGACCTTGGCGTCGATCGACGCGGCGAAGTCGTCCACCAGCTCCGCGAGGGAGCCGCCGACCTCCGATCCGTCGATCGTCACGAGCTCGCCCGAGGCCGACGCGCCGGCCCGCAGCTCACCGCCGCGCACCCGGTCGAGCGTCCCCTGCGGATCGCTCGGCACGGTGACGCCGCAACCCGCGACGCACAGCGTCAGCACCAGCAGGGGCACGCTCCACACGCGTCGCCACCGGCTCATGATGCGAGTCTCACCCGGGCTCCGCCCGGCCGGGACTGCCTTGACCCTCCCTCCCCCGACTGCTAACGCGACTACGGCAGGACGATCTCGAAGTCCGGGTCCCCCTGGTCGAGCACGGCGAGGATCTGCTTCAGCACGTCGACGTCGCCGCGTACCACGATCCCGTCCGAGTCCGTGTCGCCTCCGGCGAGCTGGATCAGACGCGGCTTCGAGAGCGTCAGCTGCAGCGGGGTGGCCGGGTCGGCCTCGCGCTCGACGTAGACCAGCACGCCGTTGCGCAGCGTCAGATGGAAGCTGCGACCGAGGTCGGTGAGAGTGACGTCGAGCGACAGGTCGAGGTCCCAGGCCTTCGGACCGTTCACGCGGATGGCGACGGCGTCGAAAAGCTGCTCCGGCGTGAGCTGGGCGATGATCAGCGGTGCGGCCGTCTGCGTGGGCGTGCCGAAGTTGCCCTCGCGCAGCTCGGTGGCGCCGGACAGGAAGAAGTTGCGCCACGTGCCGTTCTCGGACCCGTAGGCGAGCTGCTCCAGCGTGTCGGCGTACAGTGCCCGCACGTCGGGATTATCCGTATCTGTGAACACGGCGTGGTCCAGCAGCGTTGCGGCCCACCGGTAGTCGCCGGAGTCGAACGCCTCCTGCGCGATCTCGACGACCCGGTCGATGCCGCCGATCGCCGCGACGTAGCGCTCGGCGAGCGCCTGCGGCGGGTGGGGCCACAGCCGCGCCGGGTTGCCGTCGAACCAGCCCATGTAGCGCTGGTAGATCGCCTTCACGTTGTGGCTGACCGAGCCGTAGTAGCCGTGCGTGCTCCACGAGGCCTCGAGCGCGGGCGGCAGCTCGATCATCTCCGCGATCTCGGCGCCGTTGTAGCCCTGGTTGAGCAGTCGCAGGGTCTGATCGTGGAGGTACCCGTACAGATCCCGCTGGATGCCGAGGAACTTCCGGATCTGGTCGTTGCCCCACGTGGGCCAGTGATGGGACGCGAACACGACGTCGACCTCGTCGCCGTACCGCTCGATGGCCTCGGTCAGGTAGTGCGACCAGACGTGCGGGTCGCGCACCACCGCGCCGCGCAGGGTCAGCAGGTTGTGGAGGGTGTGGGTGGCGTTCTCGGCCATGCACAGCGCCCGGTATCGGGGAATGTAGAAGTGCATCTCCGAGGGCGCCTCGGTGCCCGGCGCCATCTGGAACTCGAACTCGACCCCGTCGACAGTGTGCGTTTCGCCGGTGGACGTGACCTCGAGGGTTGGCGGCAAGATCGTGGCGTCGCCGGTGGAGGTCGTCTGCCCGAGGCCCGCTCCGACAGCGCCCTGCGGTCCGCGCGCCAGTGCGGCACCGTACATGTAGCCGGCCCGTCGCCCCATCGCGGTGCCGGCGTAGACGTTCTCTGCGACCGAGTGCTCGAGGAACCCTTCCGGCGCGATGATCTGGATCCGGCCGCCGGCCACGTCGTCCTGGTCGACGATGCCGAGAACGCCCCCGAAGTGGTCGATGTGGCTGTGGCTGTGGATGACGGCATGGACCGGTCGGTCGCCACGGTGCTTCCGATACAGGCCGATCGCCGCGGCCGCCGTCTCTGTGGAGATCAGCGGGTCGACGACGATCACGCCGGTGTCGCCTTCGATGATCGACATGACCGACAGGTCCAGTCCCCGCACCTGATACAGACCGGGAACCACTTCGAACAGGCCGTGCTTCGCGACGAGCTTCGACTGCCGCCACAGGCTCGGGTTCACCGAGTCGGGCGCATCGCCCTCGACGAAGTCGTAGGTCGAGGCATCCCACACCACCTCGCCCTTGGCGTCCAGGATCTTCGGATCGTCGAGCGTGCCGATGAATCCACGATCCGCCGCGGCGACGTCGTCGACGTCGTCGAACGGCAGAGCGGCGAGTGCCGCCGCCTGAGCGTCGCGGATCGACGCTTCGGGTTCCCGCTGCTGCATGGTTCTGTTCCCTTCGTCCCGGCCCCGGCGGCCGTGGTCCTCAATCCCGCGACGCGGGTGCTTCGAGCGCGGCGACGGCCGCGCGGTTGGTCGCGAAGAACGTCTGCCCCGAGAGCAGTCCGAGCTCCTCCAGGCGTGCTCGGGTCGGAATCCTCACCCGGCTGAACGCCAGGCTCACGCCCTGCTGGTCGAGCCATTCCTCGAGCGAGGCGAACGCCTCCGCCCCCGTCACATCGATGTCGGTCACCGCCTCCATGTCGATGACCACGTGCGTCACCGGCTCGTCGGCCCCCGTCACGGCACGCTTGACCGCGGCGGAGAAGACGGTGCCGTTCGCGAAGAACAGCGGCGCCGCCATCCGCACGACCACGATGCCCGGCGCGGTGGTGGTGCCGGCCGCCGCGTCCTCCAGGAGCGACTGCTTCGCGTCGTCGTCGGCGGCGAGCACGTCGATCGACGGGTTCGCCGCGCGCTTGGCGAGGTTGATGAGGGCGAGCACGAACGCCACGAGGATGCCGGGGATCGCGCCGATGAACAGCGTCACGAGGAAGCACACGGCGCCGATCGCGAACTCGAAGCGATCCTGACGCCACAGCTGCCGGAACTCGCGGATGCCGAGCAGCGGCAGGATCGCGACGCCGACGACGGCGCCGATGGCCGGCGACGGGATGTCGGCGAGCAGCGCGGTGCCGAAGAGCAGGAGCAGCAGAGTGCCCACCGCCAGCACCAGCGACGGAAGCTGCGTGCGCGAGCCCGCCTGCTCCATCGCGGCGGTGCGCGACGTGGACGATCCCATCGAGAAGCTGCCCTGGGCGCCGGCGGCGATGTTGCCGAGGCCGAAGGCCAGGAGGTCGCGGTTGGCGCGGAACGGATAGCCGTGCTTCTCGCCGTAGGACCGGGAGACGAGGAGGCCTTCGGCCGTGGTGACCAGTGTGAGCGCGATCGCCGACGGGATGAGCGCCATCCACATCTGCCAATCGATGACGGGCCACGTGAGCTCGGGCGGACCGGCAGGAACCTCGCCCAGGACGTCCACGCCCTGCCGGTCGAGACCGGTGAGCACGACGAGAAGCGTCGAGAGGACGAGCACGACGAGCGCCCAGGGCACGGCCTTCAGGAACCTCGCGCCGAGCAGGAGGATCGCGACCGAGACGGCCGAGATCGCCAGCGACCAGCCGTTGATCGTCTCGAGGTTCGACACCAGCCCGAACACCTTGTCGACGAACTCGCCGCCGGAGTCGATCTTGACCCCGAGCATCTTCGCGATCTGGCTGACCAGGATGTCGAGCGCGAGACCGCCGACGAACCCGATGAGGATCGGCTTCGAGAGGAAGTTCGCGAGGAAGCCGAGCTTGAAGACCGCCATCAGCACGAACATGACACCGCAGATGATCGCCTGCGCGAGCGCCAGCGTCGCGTAGTCCGCGCTGCCGGCGGTGGCGAGCCCGCCGATCGAGGAGGCGACGAGGGCGGCGGCCGCCGCGTCGGGCGACGCGACGAGCTGGCGCGACGACACCACGAGCGCGTAGACGATCGTCGGCACGATGAGGGCGTAGAGGCCCGCCGTGGCGGGGAGTCCGGCGATCTGGGCGTACCCGATGTTGAGCGGGATGGCGATCGCGAGGAGCGTGACGCCCGCGGTGAGCTCGGTGACGAGGTTCCGCCTGGTCAAGCCGGCGAGGGGACGCTGCATTCCTGCTCCTGGGATACGTGGGGACACAGTGTCTCCACCTTGGCACGAGCGAGCGGCGTCAGACGGGATCGCCGGGGCTCCGGCTTCGAACGAGAGCCCCGGCGATGCCGGGCGCAAAAACGATGATCCCCTCGGTGCCGAAGCGCCGGGGGGATCGTCAATGCGATGTTGGGTTTCTGTGTTCCGGGTCCTTTCGGGCCTTACGTTTCTGTTTTCTCTTCGCAAGATCGAATGTCCTCCTCAAAGGCCCCGCCGTCAAGAGTTCACGCGAAAGTCATCTCGACGTCAGGTTGAGGGTTGGGATGCTGCGCACCCGGCGCAGTCGCCGAGTGCGCAGCATCCATTCCCGAAGTCACTCGTGGCCGACGAGCTTCAGACCGACGACGCAGCCGACGAGGCCGAGGATGAGGAGCATCTTGACGAGCGAGAACGCCTCGTCGCCGGTGATCATCGCGTAGGCGACGGTCAGCGACGCGCCGATGCCGACCCACACCGCGTACGCGGTGCCGGTCGAGATGTCGCGCATCGCCCAGGCGAGACCGCCCATGCTGGCGACGAGCGCGACGCCGAAGATCACCGACGGCCAGAGCTTCGTGAAGCCCTCGGTCTTGCCGAGCGCGGTGGCCCAGACGGCCTCGAGGATGCCGGAAACGATGAGGATGACCCACGCCATGACTGTGCTCCTGGCCAGTCTTGTCGCGTACCGGGTACTGATCCGTCGTCCGGGGATCCGGTCGGGGATCCGCTGCCCACCCTAGCCGCTCGCCCTGGGCACCCCCTGGGCAGAGCGCCGTCAGACGAAGAAGAGCCCGTCGAGCATGCCGGGGTTGTGCGCGTGGACGAGCACCAGGAACACCACCGCGTCGAAGAGGAGATGAACCGTCACGACGTAGGCGAGCGAGCGCGTCTTCATGAAGATGAAGCCCTGCAGCAGGGCGAACGGGATGGTGAGCAGCGGCCCCCACGCCTGGTAGCCGAGCTCCCACAGGAACGACACGAACACCACCGACTGCAGGATGTTGGCCTGCCAGAACGGGAAGTGCCGCCGCAGCAGGGCGAAGCACGTGCAGATGAAGAAGAGCTCGTCCCAGATGCCCACGGCGCCGACGCCGACGAACAGGCGCGCGATCAGCTCGGGCGTGTCGACGACGGGCCAGTTGAGGTACACGCCCGAGGTGATGAAGTAGAACGGCAGGATCAGCCAGCCGAGCAGCAGCACGGCGACGAGCCAGGTCCACTGGAACCTCGTCCACCGGCCGCCGCCGCGCCACGGGAACCGGATCGCCCGATCGCGGTACACCCAGCGCGAGATCACGTACGGCACGGCGACGGCGCCGCCGAGCGCGATCGCGAACCGCAGGATCGCGAGGTTGTCGAGCTCCGCCTTCAACGGGATCGCGCTCACGATGAGCAAGCCGACGGCGATGAGCGAGAGATCCCTGAGGAGGGAGGGAGGACGGATGCCGCCACCCGGCGCGGCGGGCCGGGCGGCAGCATCCGTCCGCTCCGTCAGCAGCGCGACCGCGAGGCCCGCGGCCAGCAGCACCCACCCGAGCCACGGCACGCGCACCACGAAGAACGCGGGCGCGGCGAGGCAGACGAGCAGGGCGGGCGCGAGGCTCCACGACCAGGTGCGGACGGCCGGCGCGGGCGGGGCGTCGGGGTGTGCGGGCATGCGCGGCGGCTCCGGTCGGGGGTCGGATCAGGTGAGTGGTCGCGAGCCGCTCATGACCTCGCGACGCGGCGGTACGACAGATCCCGGATGTCGCGTCCCACGCGCGCGCCCTTGCGCTCGAACGCCGTGAGCACGCGGCCGTCGAAGCGCGGCGCCCACTCCCCCTCGAAAGTCGCCTCGAAGTCGTGCGCCGCCGACATGACCTCGCGCATCTGCAGCGCGTAGTCCTCCCAGTCGGTCGCGAGCCGCAGCATCCCGCCGTCCTTCAGGGCCCGCGCGGCGAGCGCGCCGAAGCCCTCGGCGACGAGGCGCCGCTTGGTGTGCTTCTTCTTGTGCCACGGGTCGGGGAAGAAGATCCACAGTTCGTCGACGGATGCTGCGGGCAGCAGGTGCTGCAGCACCTCGGGCGCGTTCGCCTCGACGAGA
>DATEOM010000330.1:0-2205 GCA_035274105.1 Microbacterium sp. | reverse complement strand
CATCGAACTGCACGTGCCCGCCGCCTTCTCCAAGCTCTTCCGCGGACCGTACGACTGGAACTACGACACCGTCCCCCAGCCCGAGCTCGAGGGTCGCACGGTGTACTGGCCGCGCGGCAAGACCCTGGGCGGGTCGTCGTCGCTCAACGCCATGATGTGGGTGCGGGGCTTCGCCGCCGACTACGACGAATGGGCGGATGCCGCCGGGCCGATCTGGTCGTGGGACGCCCTCGTCCCCTACTTCCGGCGTGTCGAGCGCACGGCCGATCCGGCCCACGGCTCGCAGGGCGCCCACGGACCCCAGCCCGTCGAGCACCAGCGGGATCCCCGGCCGCAGACGGCGGCGTTCCTGGCGGCGGCGGCCGAGGCGGGGCATCCTGTCACCCCCGCGAATCTGCCGACGGGGCAGGGCTTCTCGCAGACGATGGTGAGCGAGAGGCGCGGCGCGCGCGCCTCCACCGCCGACGTGTACCTGCGCCCCGCGAAGGGGCGCGCGAACCTCCGGGTCGTGACCGGCGCGCACGTCCGGCGTGTGACCTTCGACTCCGGTGCGACGCTGCCGCAGGCGACCGGCGTGTACGTCGACATCGCCGGGATCACCCGCCACGTGCGGGCGCGGCGCGAGGTCGTGCTCTCGGGCGGGGCGATCAACACGCCGCAGCTGCTCATGCTGAGCGGCATCGGCCCGGCCGACCACCTCGCCGAGCACGGCATCGACGTGGTGGTCGACGCGCCCGGCGTCGGCGCCAACCTGCAGGATCACCTCGTCGCCGGGCTCGCACCGGAGGCGAAAGGCGGCACGCTCTACGACGCGACGAAGCCCGCCGAGGTCGTGAAGTACCTCGCAGCGCGGACGGGGATGCTGACGTCCAACGTCGGTGAGGCGTACGGGTACGTGCGGACCGAGGTCGCCGACCGCGCGGGAACGCCCGAGGGCCTTCCCGACATCGAGATCGTCTTCGCGCCCGTCCCCTACATCGGCGAGGGACTGGTGCCGACGCCGGCGCACGGACTCACGGTGGCCGCGATGCTGCTGCGCCCGCACAGCCGGGGAACGATCCGGCTCGCGTCCGCAGACCCGTCCGACGCGCCGCTCATCGACCCCGCGTACCTGTCGGACGCCGACGGCCTCGACACGGCGACCCTGCTCGCGGGCCTCGCCGAGTGCGAGCGCCTCATCGACACCGACGCGCTCCGCGCGATCACCACCGGCCGCTGGGTGCAGCCCGAGGGTGGCGAGCGCATGACGCCCGCCGAGCGCGCCGAGCTGTCGCTGCGCCGCTACGCCCACACGCTGTACCACCCGGTCGGCACGGCGCGGATGGGGACGGATGCCGCCTCCGTCGTCGACCCGGAGCTCCGCGTCCGCGGGGTTTCGGGACTGCGCGTGGCCGACGCATCCGTCATGCCCACGGTGATCCGCGGCCACACGAACGCGCCGTCGATCGTGATCGGCGAGGTCGCCGCCGACCTCGTCCTCGGCCGCCGCGTCTGAGGCGCGCACCGGCCTCCACTGAGGGTCGGCGGGACGACGTTCGCCGAAAACGTCGATGAACTTCCGGCTCACACGACAACGTGGGGTTCCCGTCGTCGCCGAGACCCGGGGTCGGTGGGACGACGCGCCGGGGCTGCCGGGGCGAGGGCGCCGCCGGACCTCGGATCACGGATGCCACGGTCGGCGGCGCACGCGAGACCGCACAACAGCACCACCGGCGCGGCGGCATCGGTGCTGTTGTGCGGTCTCGCGACTGGCCACGGACGGACGGCGCAGGAGAACCGGTCCCTTGCAGCAAAACCGCACAACAGCACCGTCGGCGCGACGGCATCGGTGCTGTTGTGCGGTCTCGCGGCCAGGGAAGGGGCGCGGGAACGACGGACCCCCTCCGTCCTCGGGTGAGGGCGAAGGGGGTTCGAGGTGGACCTGGGTCAGCGGCCGCCGCGGCGGTTGTTGCCGTTGGGGCGGACCACCGAGCCGACCATGAGCTTGCCGGTGCCGCCCGACGAGGCGCGACGGCCCGGGGTGCGGGGGTTGCCGGCGGGCTGACCCGAACGCGAGTGACCCGCGCTCTGGTCGTGACGCTGGTGCGAGGCCTTGTCGTGTGAGGTCGCGGCGTCGCGGCGCTGGCCGCCCGCCGCCTGCTGACGGCCGGTACCCTGACCCGAGCCGCCCTGGCCCGAACCGCCCTGACCCGAACCGCCCTGGCC
>DATEOM010000329.1:0-2275 GCA_035274105.1 Microbacterium sp. | reverse complement strand
GCGGCCGAGCGCGCGGCGCTGGAGGCGCGACAGCCGCACGGCCGCCTGGTGTCGGCGGCCGAGGTCGCCGGGGCGGTGCTGTACCTCGTGAGCCCGTCGTCGGGATCGACGACCGGCACCTACATCGAGGTGGACGGCGGGATGTCGCCGCTCCGCCTCCGCCCTGCCGGCTCCTGATCTCGAACCCTGCCCGGGGTGCATGGGGCCCGCCGAGGCATCGGTTCAACAGGTCAACCGCCCTTCCACATGACGAGTTCTGCGCGGAATCTCGTGTGGAACTCTGGTTGACCTGTCGGACGAGGCGGCGGGCAGGTGCGCGTCGGCCCACCTGGTCCGAGGGGACGGATGCCGCTACCCGAGGCGGTAGACGCGTTCGGCGTTCTCGGCGAGCACGGCCTTCTGGCGCTGCTCGCCGACGCGGTCGGCCAGCCACGACGAGACTGTGTCGAGCCAGCGGCCGTACGGGCCGGAGACCGGCCAGTCGCTGCCGAACAGCAGGCGGTCGGGTCCGAAGGCGTCCAGCGCCACGTCGAGGAACGGCCGCACCTGAGCGTCGGTCCACTCCCCCTCGGCCTCCGCAGGAAGGCCCGACACCTTGCACCACACGTTGGGGCGCTCGGCGAGGTCGCGCAGCGACTCCGCCCAGGGCGTGCCGTCGGCGGGATTCGGCGCGCTCGCCGAGCCGACCTCCGGCTTGCCGAGGTGGTCGAGCACGATCGTGAGCTCGGGCACGGCGTCGGCGAGCTCGACGACGGCGGGCAGCTGCGTCCAGCGCACGCCGGCATCGAAGGTGAGCCCGGCCGCCGCGATCGCCCTGGCCGCGGAACGGAAGCGCGGCGCGGCCGAGAAGCCCTCCGGCTCGGACTGCAGCAGTCGGCGCACGCCGACGACGAGCGGCCTCTCGGCGTAGGCCGCGAGGAGGGCGTCGGTCGCAGCCAGGTCTTCGAGTGGCGCGCGCGCCACGATCCCCCGCACCGGGACGCGCGGGGCGAGCGACGCCACCCAGTCCACCTCGGCGATCGACTCGCCGGGCGCGCACTCCGCCTGCACGAACACGAACGAGGCATCAGCGTCGGGGGCGTCCTGCAGCGCGATGTCGAGCTCGTCCGGTCCGAAAGATCGGAGCAGAGATCCTTCGAGCCACTCGTAGGTCAGGACCTCGGGGTCCCAGAGATGGAGGTGTCCGTCCACGACTCGCATGTCACACATCATGCCGTCCACGCGCGGCGGTGGCAGCATCCATGATCCCGGACATCGGATGTCTAAGATGGGCGCGTGGCCGTCACCGACGAAGCGATCGAGAAGATCAAAGACATGATCGTTCGCGGCGAGCTGACCCCCGGCTCGCGCCTGCCGCCCGAGAAGGACCTCGCCGAACACCTGGGTCTGTCGCGCAACTCGATGCGCGAGGCGGTCAAGGCGCTCGAGGTCATCCGCGTGCTCGATGTGCGGCGCGGCGACGGCACCTACGTCACGAGCCTCGAGCCGAAGCTGCTGCTCGAGGCGATCTCGTTCGTCGTCGACCTGCACGACGACGACTCGCTGCTCGAGATCTTCGCCGTCCGTCGCGTGCTCGAGTCCCACGCGACGGGGCTGGCGGCGCAGCGCGCGGACGACGACGACGTGGCGGAATTGGATGCTGAGATCCGGGGCGTCGCGACCGACACCGACATCGAGACTCTGGTCGAGCACGATGTGCGGTTCCACAGCGCGATCGCGCGGCTCGCCGGCAACGACTACCTGGCGAGCCTGCTCGAGAGCCTCACCAGCCAGACCGTGCGCGCCCGCGTGTGGCGCGGCCTCACCCAGTCGGGCGCCGTCGAGCGCACCCTCGACGAGCACCGGGCGATCCTCGACGCCATCGCCGACCACGACGTCGAACTCGCGACCGCTGTCGCGAGCGTGCACATCTCCGGCATCGAGCGCTGGCTGCGCCGGGCCCGCGACGCCTGAGCCCCGGCGCGCTGCCGCGGGCCGCAGCATCCGTCCACTGCACGTGATGTCACCGAGATCACGTGTCGTGCGCGCACACGACGGGTGCACTCGGTGAGAACACCCGATGTGAACGCGCCCCTGCCCGGACGCACGCGGCGCCGGCCTACGCGAAGCGCACGGTCTGCTGCAGGCGGGTGCGGTAGTCGAACACCTCGTTGCCCCCGACGTCGCGCGCGCCGGTGATGCCGCGGCGCAGCACCGTGGCCAGGGCACTGCGCGAGACCACGGCGACGCGCGTTCCGCGCACGCGGCCGATCTCGTCGATGGGGGTGAGCACATC
>DATEOM010000328.1:0-5457 GCA_035274105.1 Microbacterium sp. | reverse complement strand
GCGATCGATGCCATTCCGCTCGCCGCCGCCGACGTCGTCGCGAGACCCCCGACGACCTGCTCGATGACGTTCGACTCTGCGTCGCTGCTGCTGAGGACGGCGACGCTCTGGTCGTCGATCCAGGTGAGGCCGATGGTGGTGACGCCCACCACGGCACCGGGCACGGTCGTCAGCTGGATCGGCGTGCTCAGCCGCTCGGGCACTCCGCTCTGAGGGTCGCGGACCACACCCGCCACCTCGAGCACGGTGCGGCCGCCGGCGCTGACCACGGCGGCGAGGCGCGTGCCGTCGCGCGAGAGCGCCAGGCCCGCGATCGAGGTGGCCTCGCTCCAGGCGTCGCCGACCTCGACCACATCGCCGTTGGGCGGGTGCACCTGGATCGCACCGGGATCCTCGCGCGGCACGCTCCACACGTTGCCGAAGTCGTCGATCGTCGGGTCGACGAGTCCGCTGCGGTCATCGAGCGGCTCCGCGTCGACCTGGGCGGAGCTCAGCCGCACCACCGCGCCCGAGGCGAGCTTCGCCGCCGCGAGATCGCGCTCCGCCCCCACCTGGATGCTCACGGGCGACGCCGCCTCGACGGCCGCAGAGAGCCCCGGGATCTTGTCGATCTCGTTCCCGGTGAGGAAGCCGAATCCGTCCGCGGTGAGCACGAGGGGCGTGGCAGGAACGCGGGTCGAACGCACGGCGACCGGTTGCGCGTCGAGCGGGGTGGAGTCGACGGTCATGATGACCTGGGTGACGCCCGCGGGCCTCAGGCTCTCCTCGAGCTGCGTCAGCATGCGGTCATGGGCGTCGCCGCTGGCGGCGAGCATGCCCTCGGTCAGGGCCACCTCGGCCACGCCGTTCTCGTCGATCGGCACCGTGGGGAAGGCCGTCACCCCGTCCGGGAACGCGTTGAACACCGAGTCTTCGAGCCACTCGCTCCGGGGGAGGTTCACGAGCGCTGTCGTGATGCTCACCCGCGCTGTCGCCACCGGGAACCAGCGCACGTCGGGCACGAGATACTGCCCGGTCGGGTCGAAGTACATCAGCGGGTACCGGTGGAACACCGTGGGGAACTGCGCGTCGTCGAGCCAGATGCCGTCGGGGGCATCGGTGATGCGCCATTCGCCGTCCTCCTGCTTCGCGAGCGTGAAGCTGCTCTGCCCCGGCGCGAGTTCGGCCCGCTGATAGTCGCCCTTGTCGTCGACGGTCGCGACGACGTCGTACGCGAAATCGACCACGCCCTCGTCGATCTCGACGTAATCCCGCTCCACCCTCTCGTCGACGATGACCTGCGCCTCCGGGTTCCAGGTCGTCCGGAACGACGGCGCGAGGAACTCTTGGGCGACCGCCCAGTTGCCCGCCACACCCGGGCCGGAGCCGGCGTCGACGAACCCCTCGACGATCTGCTGCGGAGTCGCCCCCGGCTGGGGCCGGTTGGGGATGAAGACGAGGTTCTGCGAGCCGTTGCCGGTGTTGCCGTTCTCGAGCCCGTACTCCGGCGGTCCGCTCGTGGGGAAGCCCGCGCAGCCGGTCACGACGACCGCGCACAGGGCGAGGAGGAGGGCCAGGATGCCGCGTACCCGGGTCATGCGGATCCTCCTCGGGTCGCAGCATCCGTGTCGCCGTCTCTCTCGCCGTCCACACGTGGCAGGTCGACAGGAGAGCTGAGGCCGAGGTCGTCGAGGGCGGCGGCCGTGTCGTCGCCCGGTTCGACCGGGATCGGCGACTCCCCCTCGAGCGGCACCGCCTGTCGCGGAAGGGTGAGGACGAAGTTCGTGCCGCGGCCGAGCTCCGACCACACCGCCAGCTCGCCGCCGTGCAGCTTCGCGTCGCCCAGCGCGATGGACAGGCCGAGGCCGGTGCCGCCGATCGTGCGCTTGCGCGACGGGTCTGCCCGCCAGAAGCGGTCGAATACGTGCTCGACGTCCTCGGGCTTCATCCCCATCCCGTAGTCGCGCACCCCGATGGCGACGGCCTGCGGATTGCTGTCGACGCTGACCACGATGGGGCGGCCCTCGCCGTGCTCGATCGCGTTGCCGAGCAGGTTGCGCACCACGCGCCGAACCCGTCGAGGATCCATGTCGACCGGGGAATATCCGCCGGGCGCGACGAGACGCACGTCGGTGCCGTGCTGCTCCGCGAGCTGGTGCATCGACCCGATGACGTCCTCCGCGAGGTGCGCGAGGCTCGTCGGCTCGAGCTCGAGCTGCACGGAGCCCGCATCGTAGCGGCTGATCTCGAGCAGGTCGGTGAGGAGGGTCTCGAAGCGCTGCACCTGGGCGTTCAGCAGCTCGGCCGCCCGCGCGGTGGCCGGATCGAACTCCTCGCGCTGATCGTTGATCATGTCGGCGGCGAGGCGGATGGTCGTCATCGGCGTGCGCAGCTCGTGCGACACGTCCGACACGAAGCGCTGCTGCACGAGCGAGAGGTCGGCGAGCTCCTTGATCTGCGACTCCATGCTGTCGGCCATCGCGTTGAACGAGCGGCCGAGCGTCGCCAGCTCGTCCTCCCCGCGCACCTCCAGGCGCACGTCGAGGCGTCCCGAGGCGAGCTTCGCGCTGGTGTCGGCCGCTTCGCTGATCGGGGTGGTCACGGATCGCAGCACGAACCAGGCGATGCCGCTGATGAGGAGCACGAGACCGATGCCGACCACCCACAGCGTCCGCTGGACGAACGTGAGCGTCTCGGGCGCGTTGGCGAGGTCGTAGGCGAGGTACAGCTCATATGACGCGACGTTGTCGATCGCGAGCTGCTGCCCCACCAGGATTCCGGGACCCGTGGAGTCGTCCCCGACGGGAAGCGCGACGGGCTGCCAGATCTGCTGGTCGGGGTTGGTGCGCACGAGCGCCCGCATCGGGGCGGTGAGCAGCTCGTTCATCACTTCCTCGTTCGTGCTGAAGTCCTGCGGCGCGTTGGGCACGAGGGGCCCGATCCGGTAGGCGCCGACGATCACGGCCGACGACTGGTCGCGCAGCGCCGTGAACGCGAGCGTCATGACGTTCTGCAGCTGGATGGAGTCGCTCTGCACCGAGGCGTCGAGCGTCCGCTGAGCCGCGGCGCGCGCCTGCTCGGCATCCAGGAGCACCTGGTCCTTGCGCGAGGCGAACAGGTCGTTCTGGATCGCGAGGGCCATCCACACGCACGCGACCACGACAGCGAGCGCGGTGAGCCCGATCGTGACGAGGATCGTGCGGAAGCGCAGCGAGCGACGCCACAGCCCGGCGATGTTGCCCGGCCATGCGCGCCACAGGCGCCACCACTGGATGCGGGCGCGCGCCGGCGTCACGGCCGTGATCGGCGCGGTCATCGCCGGCTGCCTAGACGACGGCGCCGGCGCGGTAGCCGACGCCGCGCACCGTCGTCACGATCTTGGGGTTGTCGGGGTCCTTCTCGACCTTCGCCCGCAGCCGCTGCACGTGCACGTTCACCAGGCGCGTGTCGGCCTTGTAGTGGTAGCCCCACACCTGCTCGAGCAGCATCTCGCGCGAGAACACCTGCTGGGGCTTGGACGCCAGCGCGACGAGCAGCTCGAACTCGAGAGGCGTCAGCGGGATGGGCCCGTCGCCTCGGCGCACCTCGTGCGCCGCCACGTCGACCGTGAGGTCGCCGATCCGCAGCGAGTCGTTCGCCGGCTGGCTCGCGGGACGCAGCCTCGTGCGGATGCGGGCGACCAGCTCCTTCGGGTTGAAGGGCTTGACGATGTAGTCGTCGGCGCCCGACTCCAGGCCCTTCACGACATCGGCCGTGTCGGTGCGCGCGGTGAGCATGATGATCGGGATGCCGGATTCGGCGCGGATGCGGGTGCAGATCTCGATGCCGTCCATGCCAGGCAGCATCAGGTCGAGGAGGATGAGATCGGGACGCTCGGTGCGCCACGCGTCGACGGCCTCGGCACCGTCTGCGCAGAAGACCGTCTCGAATCCTTCCGTGCGCAGCACGATCCCGATCATCTCGGCAAGGGCGGTGTCATCGTCGACCACCAGGATGCGTGAAGTCATCGCGCGCGTTCGTTCCTTCTGTCCAGGCGCAGAGCACGACGTGCGCGTCCCCATGCGCTTCCCACAGAGTAGTCGACCAGGGCTGTGGACCGGCCGAAGCTCGCCCGAAGGGTCGCCGAGAGCCTCATCCACACGGCGGCTGCGGCAGCCGCCCGATGTGGAACGATAGGGGCAGCGCCGTCCTGATGGCGCGGCCGACGCGCCGCACAGCCCGCGACGCGCCGCCGACCGAGAGGGGAATCGTGTCCGCATACCCGGCCTGGACGCCGGCGTCACGCCCCGGGATCATCCCGCTGCACCCGCTGTCGTTCGGCACGATCCTGGGCCGCTCGTTCTCGGCGCTGCGGCAGAACCCGCGCGTGCTGCTGGGCTTCGCGCTCGTCGTCCAGACGCTCGCGTACGTCGTCGTCCTGGGCGGCGTGCTCGCAATCGGCTGGGCGTCGTTCTCCCGTCTCGACACGCTGCGGCCGGGCACGGAGGAGTACGACACGGTGATGGCGGGGTCGATCGCCCTCACCGCCGTCACCGGCATCGTGCTCGCGCTCGCCGCGGGCGCCCTCAGCGTCATCGTGCAGGGGATCGTCGTCGTCGAGGTCACGCATGCCGCTGTGGCCGAGAAGCTCAGCCTCGGCGCACTCTGGCGTCAGATCAAGCCCATCGCCGGGCGCCTCATCGGCTATTCGTTCCTGCTGATCCTGGCGATCGTCGCGCTCGTGGCGGTCGTCGTGCTCGCGATCATCGGCATCGCGATGGCGGCGCCGCCGGCGGCGATCCTGCTCACGGTCCTCGTGATCCTCGCGGCGATACCGATCACGTGGTGGCTGATGATCAAGCTGCTGCTCGTGCCGTCGACCATCATCGTGGAGCACGCCACGATCGTCCAGGCGCTGTCGCGCTCGTGGACCCTCACGCGCCGCCGCTTCTGGCCGGCGCTCGGCATCATCATCGTGATCAGCGTGATCTTCGCCGCCGTCGCGCAGGTGGTGAGCCTCCCGATGA
Source organism: Microbacterium sp. (assembly GCA_035274105.1). Taxonomy (GTDB): domain Bacteria; phylum Actinomycetota; class Actinomycetes; order Actinomycetales; family Microbacteriaceae; genus Microbacterium. The sequence continues at coordinate 472 of DATEOM010000328.1, read as the reverse complement.
GCTTCCTCTCGATGGGGCTGACGACGATCATCGCGCCGACGGGCGACCCCGAGCCCACGGCCATCATCGGCTTCGTCGCCGCGACCCTGCTCACGCAGGTGCTCACGCTGCTGCTGCAGTCGGTCGCCGTCGTCGTGCAGTCCACCGCGACCGCGCTCATCTACATCGACTGCCGCATGCGCCGCGAGGGGCTCGATCTCGATCTGCTCGCCTACGTGGAGCGACGGGATGCCGGAGCCACCGCCCTCGCCGACCCCTATCGCGAGCACATCGGGCGCGAGATCGCGCCGCGCGGCGTTCCGGGGGCGTACCCGGCGCCCGGTTACGCGCCGTACCCGCCGGGCTACGGCACGCCCGCCGGATACGCACCCCAGCCCGGGTACGGAGTACAGCCCGGGTACGGAGCGCAGCCCGGGTACGGAGCGCAGCCCGGGTACGGTATGCCCGCGCAGCCGGGGTACGGAGTGCAGCC
>DATEOM010000327.1:0-4791 GCA_035274105.1 Microbacterium sp. | reverse complement strand
CTCCGCGCGTCCCGAGATGATCTGCTCCATCGCGTCCTTCACGAACTGCACGTTGGTGCCGTAGATCACCTGCACGGACTTCCCGCCGGGTTTCATCGTGCCGGCTGCTCCCGCCCGCTTGAGTGCGGTCTCATCGACCTTGCCGGGGTCGTCGATCTCCATGCGCAGTCGAGTGGCGCAGTTATCGAGCTCGAGGATATTCTCCTTGCCGCCCAGCGCGTCGATGAAGCGGCTGCCGGTGATGAGGTACTTGTCGTCGGCGGAATGGGTGTCGAGGTCTGTCCCCTCTTCGAGGATGTTGTCGTCCTCGCGGCCCGGCGTCTTGAGGTTGAACCGCTTGATGAAGAAGTAGAACACGCCGAAGTAGACGAAGAACCAGAAGACGCCCATGACCGGGATGAGCCACGGGTTCTGCGCCATCGGATTCGTCCAGTTCAGGACCAGGTCGACGAACCCCGCGGAGAACCCGAAGCCCATGCGGACCGGAAGGATCGCGCTGATCGCCATCGAGATGCCGGTGAAGATCGCGTGCACGAGGTACAGCACGGGGGCGAGGAACATGAACGAGAACTCGAGCGGCTCGGTCACGCCCACGAAGAAGGACGACACCGCCGCGCTGAGGAGGATGCCGTACGTGATCTTCTTGCGCGTGGTCTTGGCTGTCAGATACATCGCGAGCGCCGCCCCCGGAAGGCCGAACATCATGATCGGGAAGAAGCCGGTCATGTACTGCCCGGTGACGCCGTAGGTGCCGGTGCCGGCGGCGAAGTTGTTGAGGTCGTTGATGCCGGCGACGTCGAACCAGAACACCGAGTTCAGGGCGTGATGCAGGCCGATCGGGATGAGGAGACGGTTCAGGAAGCCGTAGATCCCCGCTCCCCACGGACCGAGGAAGGAGATCCATTCGCCGAACGTCACGAGTCCGCCGTAGACCCACGGCCAGACGAAGAGCAGGACGACGGCGACGACCAGTGAGATGCCCGCGGTGACGATCGCCACCGACCGCTTGCCGGAGAAGAACGCCAGTGCGTCAGGGAGCTTGGTGTCTTTGAACCGGTCGTAGGTCCAGGCGCCGATGAGGCCGCAGATGATGCCGATGAAGACGTTCTGCACCTTGAGGAACGCGGCCGGCACATCGTTGACGTCCTCGACACCGGTGAACAGGGCGACGGACTCGGGCTTCAGAAGCGTGGTGATCACCAGCCACGACACCAGGCCCGCCAGGGCTGACGTGCCGTCGGACTTCTTCGCCATGCCGATCGAGATGCCGATCGCGAAGAGCAGCGCGAGGTTGTCCAGCAGCGAGACGCCCGCTGTGTACAGGAAGTCGACGACGACTCCACCGCCGATCGTGCCTTTGATCCAGTTGCTGATCCCGACCAGGATCGCGGCGACCGGCAGCACGGCCACCGGGAGCATGATCGATCGGCCGAGCCTCTGCAGGAACTTCATCGTTCGCCTCCATCAGGAGCCAGGGACAGTTGCTGTCGCTGACGCTACCGCCAAACCGCGCGGCGCGTCACTGGGTCCCCCTCCGAAAGTTAGGGGTATGAACGAATTTCTCATGCGTCCGTGATCCGGGCCCCCTGCGCGTCGAGGCCCGTCGCAACCGCAGGGTTGTGACGGGCCTCGGATGTAGGGCGGGCGGGACTTGAACCCGCGATCGTCGGGTTATGAGCCCGCTGCCTTGACCAGCTTGGCCACCGCCCCGTGCACCGTGGTGCGCTGACGAGCCTACCTGCCCGAGGTGCCCTCGGCCTCGTCGGCCGGGTCTTTCACGGGCGGCTCGGGCCAGACTTTCGCGACGGCCTCGGTCACCTTGACGGAGCCGGTGCGCGGGTGCGCAGCATCCGTCGCCCCGCCATCGCTGCCCCGCTGGATCGGGAGCTCCTGACTCTCGCTGAGCACTTGCGGGTGGTGCCGAGCCAGCTGGAACACGCCCCACACGGCGATCGCGCCCACCACGGCGAAGGAGATGTAGACCCACAGCGGCGCACCCGCCGCCTCTTGGAGGACCGTCAGGCCGATGAAGATCGCGACGATCGGATCGATGACGGTGAGGCCGGCGACGACCAGGTCGGGGGGTCCCGAGGCGTACGCGTTCTGCACGAAATAGGCGCCGACGATGGCGCCCGCGACGAGGGCGGCGAGGCACGTGAAGGTGAGCCAGTTGAAGTCCTGCGCCTGGATGCGCACGATCACGACCTTGGCGAGCGTTGCGACGAAGCCGTAGATGACGCCCGCGGCGATGATGTAGAAGAGCGCGCCCATGCGCGAGCGCAGCCAGATCCACAGACCCGCGAAGACGATGGTGACGATCCCGAGCAGCACCAGGATCGTGATGAGCTGGCCGTTCGACACCGGCTTCTCGGTCGCGAACAGCGCCGCGATGGTGACGAAGATGAAGATGCCGCCGACGCAGGCGCCGATCGCGGTCAGTGAGCGCCTGGTCGGCTTGTGGCCGCTGATCTGCGCGTTCAGCAGCGTCGTGATCACGAGGGCGATCGCTCCGAGTGGCTGAACCACGATGAGCGGGGCGAAGGCGAGGGCCCACAGCTGGCACACGATCGCGAGTCCGAGCATGAGGGTGCCGATCACCCACGACGGTCGCGCGAGGAGCTTCAGCAGGTGGTTCGCACCCAGTCCGCCATTGCCCTGCGAGCCGTAGAGACGCTCGACCTTCGTGACGCCGCGGTGCTGGTACTGCGCGCCGAACGACATGAACACGGCGCCGAGGAGGGCCAGGGGGATGCCGATGAGGATGTTCGGGTTCTGGAACACGCCGACCAGCTGATCGCCGATGTCCTCGATCTCCACCGCAGTCCACACCACACATCGACACTAGCCGCAGGCGCCGGTCGATAGGCTCAAGGCGTGGCTGTTCTCCCGATTCGCATCATGGGCGATCCCGTCCTGCACTCCCCCGCCTCCGTCGTCGAAGAGATCACGGACGAGATCCGCACGCTGGTCGCCGACATGTTCGAGACGATGGATGCCGCGCCCGGCGTGGGTCTCGCGGCCCCGCAGGTGGGCGTGCCGCTGCGCATCTACACCTACGCCTACGCGGACGACGACGGCGCTCCCTGGCGCGGCGTGATCATCAACCCCGAGCTGTGGATGAAGTCTCTCGAGCCGGGCGCACCCGACCCCGACGAGGAGTCCGAGGGCTGCCTGTCGTTCCCCGGCGAGCGGTTCCCGCTGCGCCGGTCCGACGAGGTGCTGGTGACCGGCACGGACCTCGAGGGAGATCCCGTCCGCATCCAGGTCGACGGCTGGCGCGCACGGATCATGCAGCACGAGTTCGATCACCTCGACGGCATCCTGTACGTCGACCGCCTCGACGACGGCGACTGGAAGACCGTGCAGAAGATCGCGCGCAAGCGGGGCTGGGGGCGTCCGGGCAGCTCCTGGACTCCCGGCGTCGACGATCTCGACGCCTGATCCCGCACCGCGTCAGGCGGTGGCGGCCGCGCTCCGGCGGTTCTGACGCTCCACCCAGCGGCGGAGCTCCGCGTCGGCTCCGGGCGGTGCCTGCGCGATCACGTTCATCCCCTGGCGCACGAAGGTGGTGCCCGTCCTCATCGGTCCCCAGACACGGGCCGTCGAGAGCTCGCCGGTGTCGACGTCGCGCACCTGCACCTGGGTCGTGTCGGTGGTCTTCCGCTCCCGAGCCTTGCCCGCGACGTTCTGCACGACGAGAACGGGAAGCCCGTGCGCGGCGGCGGTGGCGATCACGCAGTCGAGATCGTGGGCAGCCCACTGACTGCGGATGCCGCGCACGGTCCAGAGTGCGACGAGGACGACCGCGATGGTGGCGATGCCGGTGGGGACCAGCCACACGCTCGCGACGGCGAAGAGGAGCGACCACAGGACGATGCCTCGGACGGCGAGAAGGATCGCGATGACCGACGGCACGAGGGCGAGGAAGAGCCAGGGTGCCGGCGCGGCGACCGGGAACATCCAGGGCTCGCCCCCGAACAGCACGACGAGCCCGACCCAGACGACGGTGGCGCCGAACACGCCCAGCGCGATCAGCAGCGGGACGGCGCGGTAGATCGGCGCAGGGGCGGGCACGCCGCCCTCGACGGCCAGACGCGGCGAAGGCTTCGCGCGAGCCGCCATGTGCACTCCTCGATGTGGTCACCGGAGACGAAGAAAGCCTCGGGGGTGGAGCCCCGAGGCCTTCGCTCCCCCACTTGGACTCGAACCAAGAACCTATCGGTTAACAGCCGATTGCTCTGCCAATTGAGCTATGGAGGAATGTTCCGCACTCTCGTGCGGGCAACCAGTCCATACTAGCAAAGCTCAACCCGTGCTCATGACCACGGTCGCACTTCAATAGTTGACCGCGCGCCGATCGGTCTGACCGTCGGGCGTCCACAGCAGATCCTGCGTGCCGTGCCCGAAGGCGACGGCGTGGCCTGCTCGCAGCACGAGGACGTCCGCGTCGAGCTCGCGTACCACCTCCGGTTCGTTCGTCACGACGAGGGCCGCCATACCGAGTTCGCGCCGGCGGCGGAGCACCGCCTCGCGTGCGGCCTTGCGCACCTCGACGTCCATGTTGGCGAAGGGCTCGTCCGCGACGAGCACACGGGGCTGGAGCACCAGCGCCCGCGCCAGCGCCACGCGCTGGCGCATGCCCGCGCTGAGCTCGTAGGGGTACTTCGCCGCGGCGCCGAGCGGGAGCATCAGCTCGTCGAGGAGTGACGCGACGCGCACGGCGAGTGCACGCGGGCTGACGCGTCGGTCGCGGCTGGTGATCGGCTCGCCGATCACCTCGGCGACGGTGAG
>DATEOM010000326.1:0-12743 GCA_035274105.1 Microbacterium sp. | reverse complement strand
TGAACGTCTCGACGTTCGCGCGGGCGACCGCCGCGAAGTCGTCGCGGCGCTCGAACGAGACGAGTCGGCCTTCGGCGCCGATCGCGCGCAGCAGCCACAGCGACAGCGCCCCCGATCCCACCCCGGCCTCGACGACGGTGGCGCCGGGGAAGACGTCGGCCTCGGCGAGGATCTGGGCCGCGTCCTTGGGGTACACGATGGCCGCGCCGCGCGGCATCGACATCACGAAGTCGCGCAGCAGCGGGCGCAGCGCCAGGTACTCGTGGCCGCCGCTGTTCGCGACGACCGAGCCGTCGGGCTGCCCGACGAGCTGCGAGTGCCGCAGCACGCCGTGGTGGGTGTGCAGCTCGCCGCCCTCGCGCAGCGTGATGGTGTGCAGGCGGCCCTTGGGGCCGGTGAGCTGCACGCGGTCGCCGAGGCGGAAGGGGCCGCTCGGGCGTGCGCCGCCGGCTTCGAAGCTGTCGTCGGTCATCGGGCGGTCTCCTCGGCGGGGTGCGTGGCGTGGACGCGAGCGCGGTGCGCCGCGTGGAATTCGGCGACGTCGGCGGCCGTGCGACCTTCGAGGCTCTCCCAGAGCGTATGGGCGCCGGCGCCGGTGAGCGACACCATGAGCGGCACGCCGATGACCGACGCGCCCGAGGCGACGGCCGAGCGCAGTCCGTTGGGCGAGTCCTCGATGGCGACGGTCTCGTCGGGTGTGATTCCGAGCGCCTCGCACGCCTGCAGGTACGGATCGGGGAAGGGCTTCGGCCGCGTGGCGTCGTCGCCCGCGACGACGACGTCGAAGGCGTCGAAGTCGATGAGGTCGACGACGGTCTGCGCCATGCGGCGCATCGACATCGTCACGAGCCCGGTCTTGATGCCGGCTTCGCGCAGGCTCGCCAGGAGCTCGCGGGCGCCAGGCCGGAACGGCACGCCGGTGACGGTCAGCTGGCGCATGACGTCGTCGGTGAGGTGGTCGATGATCGCGTCGGTGCTCATGCGCACGCCCGTCCCCTGCAGGATGCGGGCGGAGTCCTCGAGCCCGAGGCCGACCAGCCCGAGAGCCTGCTCGTGCGACCACGTCCCGCCGAAGCTCTCGATCAGGGGCGTCTCCGCCGCCATCCAGTACGGCTCGGTGTCGACGAGGGTGCCGTCCATATCCCACAGGACGGCGGAGAGTCGGGGCGCATTCACCGTGCAATCCTACCGAGGGGTCTCCGGCCCTCCCCGGGGGTGGGGGCATATCCTGGAAGGAACCCGCAGCGGTTGCGGGTGAAGGGGGTCTCGTGGACGGACTGGGTCGTCGTGTTCTCGTCGCAGCGTTCGACGGCTGGAACGACGCGGGCGAAGCCGCGTCGTCGGCTCTCACACAGCTGCGCGAAGGCGGCTCGTACGAGACGGTGTTCTCTGTCGATCCCGAGCTCTACTTCGACTATCAGTACACGCGTCCGCACATCGCCGCGGACGGCGACGGGCGCCGCGCCCTGCGCTGGCCCGAGGCCACGCTCCTGCGCCCCGCCCAGGCGACCCGCGGGACGCAGCTGTGGCTGCTCACCGGCGTCGAGCCCGCCCGCGCGTGGCAGGCGTTCTCATCGGAGTTCATCGACGTGGCCCTCCGCGAAGACATCACCGGGTTCGTCGCGATCGGCTCGATGATGTCGGACGTGCCGCACACCCGGCCGATCTCGGTCTTCTCCGGCAGCGACAACGAGAACCTGCGCACGGCGCTCGAGCTCGAGCGCAGCACGTACGAGGGCCCGGTCGGCATACTCAGCGTCCTCGGCGACGCCGCGGAGCGCGCCGGCATCCCGACGGCGAGCCTGTGGGCGAGCGTGCCGCACTACGTCGCCGGCCACACCCCGTCCCCCAAGGCGACGCTGGCCCTCCTCGACAGGCTCGAAGACATCACGGGAGCCAGCGTCCCCCGCGGCGACCTCGCCACGGAGGCTGCCGCCTGGGAGGCGTCCATCGACGCGGCCGCGGCCGACGACGAGGAGATGACCGAGTACATCCACCAGCTCGAGCGCACGCGCGACACGTGGGACTCCCCCGAAGCTTCGGGCGACGCGATCGCGCAGGAGTTCGAGCGGTACCTGCGTCGTACCGACGGCAAGCCGGGCGACGGGCCGAGCAAGCCCGGCCGCGACGACCCGCGCCGCTGAGCGTCCGCCGACCGGCTCCGTAGCCGGCCGGGCGTTCTACGGGTTGATGACGCCCATGCTCAGCAGCACCAGCAGCAGTGAGCCGACCGCGACGCGGTAGACCACGAACGGCAGGAAGCTGTGCTTGGAGATCCAGTTCATGAAGAACGCGATCACCCCGAGCGCGACCACGAACGCGACGGCGGTCGCCACCGCGGTCTCGCCGAGCGTGAACACGCCCGGCTCGTCGAGGCTCTTGAACAGCTGGAAGAATCCGCTGCCGAAGACGGCAGGGATCGCCAGCAGGAACGCGTAGCGCGCGGCGGCCGCGCGCTCGTAGCCCATGAAGAGGCCGGCGGTGATGGTGCCGCCGGAGCGCGACACACCGGGGATCAGCGCGAGCGACTGCGCGAAGCCGTAGATCACGCCGTGGCCGACCGTGATGTCCTGCAGCTTGCGCTTCTTGGCGCCCACGTGGTCGGCGATGCCGAGCAGCACGCCGAAGAAGATCAGCATGCCCGCCGTGATCCAGAGCGACCGCAGCACCGTCTCGATCTGGTCCTGGAACAGCAGCCCGAGGACGACGATCGGGATCGACCCGACGATGATCAGCCAGCCGAGCTTGGCGTCGGGATCGTTGCGCGGGATGCGGCCGAAAAGCGCCCGGAACCAATGCCCGATGATGCGCACGATGTCTCGCCAGAAGAAGACCACCACGGCCGCCTCGGTGCCGATCTGGGTGATTGCGGTGAAGGCCGCGCCCGGGTCCTCGGCGGACGGCAGGAATTCGCCGAGGATGCGCAGATGGGCGCTCGACGAGATGGGGAGGAACTCGGTCAGTCCCTGGACGAAGCCGAGGATGATCGCTTCGAGAAGCATGGGCGCCTTTCAGCCGTGCCATGACGGATGCCGCGGGTGCGGCATCCGCTCGGTTCTCAGTAGGTGCGGAGCAGATCTGTGAGGACGGCCCGGCCGAACACGAGCGCGTCGATCGGAACGCGCTCGTCGACGCCGTGGAACATGCCGGTGAAGTCGAGGTCGGCGGGCAGCCGCAGCGGCGCGAAGCCGTAGCCGGCGATGCCGAGGGTCGCGAGCGCCTTGTTGTCGGTGCCGCCGCCCATGAGGTAGGGCACGACGGGTGCTCCCGGATCGTGGCGGCCGAGCGCCGCGACCATCGCGTCGACGAGGTCGCCCGAGAACGGGACCTCGAGGCCGATGTCCTGGTGGACGATCTCGATGTCGACGCCGTCGCCGACGATGCGGCGGATGTCGGCCAGGGCGGCCTCCTCCGTGCCGGGGAGAACGCGCACGTCGACGAGCGCCTCGGCACGGTCGGGAATGACGTTGTGCTTGTACCCGGCCACCAGACCGGTGGGGTTGGTGGTCGTCCGCAGGGTCGAGCGAAGGAATCCGGATGCTGCGCCCGCGGCCGCCGCGACGGCGTCGGGGTCGCCGGGGGCCTGGCCCGTGAGCTCGGCCAGCCGCTCGCTCATCTGGCGCGAGGTGTCGGTGAGGGTGACGGGCCACGCGGTGCGGCCGAGCGCCGCGACGGCCTCGGCGAGCCGCGTGACGGCGTTGTCGTCGTGCAGCTTCGATCCGTGCGCGGCGCGGCCCCGCGCGACGAGGCGGATCCAGATGAGCGCCTTCTCCCCCACCTGCAGCAGGTAGGCATGACGGTCGCCGATGGGGATCGAGTAGCCGCCCACCTCGCTGATCGCCTCAGTGGCGCCGTCGAACCACTCGGGACGGTCGCGGACCACGAGCGCCGAGCCCTCGACGCCGCCGTTCTCCTCGTCGGCGAAGAACGCCAGGACGAGGTCGCGCTCGGGCTGATCGCCGGCGCGCAGGATGTCGGCGACCGACGTGAGGATCATGGCATCCATGTCCTTCATGTCCACAGCGCCGCGGCCCCACAGCATGCCGTCCTTCACGACGCCCGCGAAGGGGTCGACGCTCCAGTCCTCGGCGATCGCCGGGACAACGTCGAGGTGGCCGTGCAGCACGAGCGCGGGCTTGTCGCGGTTGCGGCCGGGGACGCGCGCCATGACGTTGGTGCGGCGCGGGATCGGCTCGTAGAACTCGGGCTCGAGGCCGAGTTTCTCGAGGTAGGCGCCGACGAACTCCGCGGCCTCGCGCTCGCCGGCGGCGCGCCCGCCACCGTGGTTCGTCGTGTCGAAGCGGATCAGATCCCGCGCGAGTGCGGCGACTTCGGGAAGTTCGGCTTCGGGCATGCGGACAAACCTATCGTCTCGACGAAAGAAGGCCCCCTTCCGGGGGCCTTCTTCACTGTGCGCGAGGGGGGACTTGAACCCCCACGCCCTATACGGGCACTAGCACCTCAAGCTAGCGCGTCTACCTATTCCGCCACCCGCGCAGGTGGTTTTCGGTTTCGCAACCGAGGAATGACATTACCACGTCACCGGAGGTTCAACGAATCGACGGACGCCCGGGCGCGTCATCCCATCGAAACGCCGAACAGCAGGCCCAGGATGTACGTCACCGCGGCGGCGCCGAAGCCGATCGCCAGCTGGCGGAGCGCACGCCTGAACGGCGGGGCACCCGACAGCAGGCCGACGGCGGCACCGGTCGACATCAGCGCGATCCCGACCAGCACGAGGGCCACGATGACGGCGGGCAGGCCGGACAGCCCGAAGATCCAGGGCAGCACCGGGATGATCGCGCCGGAGGCGAAGAACAGGAAGCTCGACAGCGCGGCCGCCCAGGAGCTCCCCACGACCTCCTCGTGGTCGCCGACGGAGATCGGGCCGGTGTCGGCGCGCCCCTGGCCGAGAGCGTGCGCGGCCTCGACGACGCGGCGGGCGCGCGCGGACGCCTCGGTCTCCGGCATGCCGCGGGTCCGGTATACGAGCGCCAGCTCGTTGGCGTCGATGTCGAGGTGCGGGATCGCACCGTCAGCGTAGTCGCTGGGCTCGGTGGCCGCGAGCAGCTCCCGCTGCGAGCGGACCGACACGAACTCTCCCGCGCCCATCGACAGGGCCCCGGCGAGAAGACCCGCGACGCCGCTGAAGAGCACGAACTGGCTCGAGACGCCCGTTGCGCCGATGCCCATCACGAGGGCGAGGTTCGAGACGAGCCCGTCGTTCGCGCCGAACACGGCGGCACGGAATGTGCCCGACAGGCGGCGACGGCCGCGGGCGGCGAGCCCGCGCACGACCTCGTGGTGGATCCGCTCGTCGGCCGCCATCGTCGGCGTCGCGAACGGCTCGTCGTCGTAGGGAGAGCGGGCCTCGGCGTTCTGGGCGAGGGCGAGCACGAAGATCGAGCCGAAGCGCTTGGCCATCCAGCCGAGCAGGCGCGTGCGGACGTCGGCATGCGGTAATCGCGTGGGCTCGCTGCCGAGCAGCTGCAGCCAGTGCGCCTCGTGACGCCCCTCGGCCTCGGCGAGGGCCAGGAGGATCTCGCGCTCCTCCCCCGCGCGTCGCCCGGCGAGCTCGCGGTAGACGTGCGCCTCCGCGCGCTCGTTCACGAGGTACTGCGCCCAGCGGCGTCGATCGCGGTCGGTCGGGGCGGCGGGCGTGCTCACTCAGGCCTCCAGTCAGGGGTGCGGGACCCGTCAACGCTAGCCATCGCCGCAGGCCCGCCAGCGCCGAAACCGAGGATTGCCAGCATTTCGGGGATCCGAACAGGACCCCGGGTGTCAGGAGCGGACGCGCTTGCGGAGCACGTCGATGCGGGATTGCAGCTGGGTCACCGTCGCGTGCGACACGGCGGGGCCGCCGCAGATGCGGCGGAGCTCCGCGTGCACGAGGCCGTGCGCCTCACCGGTCTGGCGCGCGTAGAGACCGACGAGGCTGTTGAGCAGCTGGCGCTGCTCCTTCAGCGTGCGGTGCAGGGCCTGGGGCAGCGCCGGCTCCTCCGCGGGCGCCGTCGCCTCCTGCGCCTCGCGAGCGGTGCGATGGCGCGATTGCCGCGACACCCGCGACATGAGCACGTCGTGCACCTGGTCGGGCTCGAGCAGGCCGGGGATGCCCAGGAACTCCTCCTCCTCGGGCGTGCCGGGCACCGCGAGCTGCCCGAACTCCTGGCCGTCGAAGAGCACGCGGTCGAAGTGCGCGAGAGAACCCAGTGCCTGGTAGGTGAACTCCTCCTCGAGCGCATCGGACGCCTTGTCCTCGCGCTCGGCCGCGTTCATCAGGTCTTCTTCGGCGTTCCACTCGTCCTCGCCGTCGGAGTCGCGGTCGAGCGCGTGATCGCGCTGCCGCTCCATCTCGTTCGCGAGGGCGAGCAGCTGCGGCACGTTCGGCAGGAACACGCTGGCGGTCTCGCCGCGACGGCGGGCGCGCACGAAACGCCCGATGGCCTGCGCGAAGAACAGCGGTGTCGAGGCGCTCGTCGCGTACACGCCCACCGCGAGGCGCGGCACGTCGACGCCCTCCGACACCATGCGCACCGCGACCATCCAGCGGCTCGTCGCCTTCGAGAACTCCTCGATGCGGCTCGACGCCTCGGCCTCGTCCGACAGCACGACGGTCGGCGCCTCGCCGCTGATCTCGTGCAGGATCGCGGCGTAGGCGCGCGCGGCGGTCTGGTCCGTCGCGATCACCAGGCCGCCGGCATCCGGAACGTGCTCCCGGACCTCGGTGAGGCGACGGTCGGCCGACCGCAGGACCGCGGGGATCCAGTCCCCCTCGGGGTCGAGCGCGGTGCGCCACGCCTGCGAGGTGATGTCCTTCGTGTTGTCCTGGCCGAGCTGCGCCTCCATCTCTTCGCCGGTCTTGGTGCGCCAGCGCATCTGGCCGGCGTAGACCATGAAGAGCACGGGGCGGACGACGCCGTCCTCGAGCGCGCGCCGGTAGCCGTACGCGTAGTCCGTGCGCGAGACCCGGATGCCCTTGGCGTCGGGGTGGTACTCGACGAACGGGATGGGCGCGGTGTCGCTGCGGAAGGGTGTTCCGCTGAGCAGAAGCCGGCGGGTCGCTCGCGCGTACGCCTCGCGGAGGGCGTCGCCCCAGCTGAGCGCGTCGCCGCCATGGTGCACCTCGTCGAGGATCACGAGCGTCTTCGCGTCCATCGTGAGCCGCTGATGGACGGATGCCTTGACCGCGACCTGCGCGTACGTCACGGCGACGCCGTGATACTGCCGTGCGGGCGCGAAGTGGCGGTTGCTGAAGGCCGGGTCGAGGCGGATGCCGACCCGCGCGGCGGCGTCGGCCCACTGCGTCTTGAGGTGCTCGGTCGGAGCGACGACGACGATGCGGTTCACGACCCGGCGCCGCAGCAGCTCGCTCGCGAGGCGGAGGGCGAACGTCGTCTTGCCGGCGCCCGGCGTCGCCGCCGCGAGGAAGTCGCGGGGTCCGCCGCCCGGGCCGTCGGGGCCGTCGAGCCCGAAGTAGAGGTCGAGTGCCTCGGCCTGCCACGCGCGCAGACGCTGCGCGGTTCCCCACGGCGCGCGCTGCGGGTAGGTGGGCGACAGGTGCTCGGCGGCGAAGCTGCCGATGTGCGGCTCGGCGCCGTGCGGGCCGGTGGTGAGGCGGCCGTCGGCCGGCGACTCGGCGACGAGGTTCTCTGGGCGGTCGGGCGGCGATTCGATCGTCGTTTCGTCCGTCACCGATCACACCTCCCCCGTAGACAACGAGTCACCACGATAGACGACCCGCACGACATCGAGGGCCGGGCGACGCCGGTCGCGGCATCCGGTGTCCTGTCCCCCGCCGCGATAACCTGACTGTCGGTCACGAGCCGAGAAGGGATGACACGGATGTCCACGAGAGAAGATCCCCGCAGCCCCTACGTCGCGAACGCCGGGCCGCACCCGTGGCGCCGCTACGTCGCGATCGGCGACTCGTTCACAGAGGGTGTCGGCGACCCCGAGCCGACGGCGCCGAACAGCTACCGCGGGTGGGCCGATCGCGTCGCCGAGGTGCTGTCGGAGCAGGTCGACGACTTCGCGTACGCGAACCTCGCGATCCGCGGGCGCCTGATCGGCCAGATCGTCGACGAGCAGGTCGCACCGGCCATCGCCCTCAAGCCCGACCTCGTGACCTTCTCGGCGGGCGGCAACGACGTCATCCGCCCCAACGGCGACCCCGACCACATCGCGCAGCTCTTCGAGGACGCCGTCGTGCGCCTCTCGCGCGACGGCGCGACCGTCGTGGTCTTCACGGGCATCGACACGGCGTTCACCCCGGTGTTCCGCGGCATCCGCGGCAAGGTCGCGATCTACAACGAGAACATCCGCGCGATCGCCGACAAGTACGACTGCATCGTCGCCGACCAGTGGGCCCTCAAAGAGGTGCAGGACACGCGCTTCTTCGACGATGACCGCCTGCACTACAACGCGCTCGGCCACCACGAGGTCGCACGCATGGTGCTGCGCGCGCTCAACGTGCCCAACGACCTCCAGCCGATGCAGCCCGACCCGCTGCCGATCCGCACGTGGCGCGAGGCGCGCGCGGTCGACGTCATGTGGGCGCGGGAGTACCTCGTGCCGTGGGTGCTGCGGCGTCTGCGCCACCAGTCCTCGGGCGACCACGTCACGGCCAAGCGGCCCGACCCGCTGCCCGTGATCACGCTGGCGCCGGGAACGGACGCCGCGCCGACGCGCGGCGAGGAGGCCTGACGTGGCGACGCACCTCATCACCGGCGCGGGCTCGGGCATCGGCGCGGCCCTCACCGAGATGCTCATCGCGCGCGGCGACGAGCTGTGGCTGCTCGTGCGGGATGCCGGTCGGGCCTCGCAGCTGCGCGAGCGATTCCCCGGCGCGCAGACGCTCGTCGGCGACCTCGCCGACCCGGCGCGCCTGTCGTGGGCGTTCAGTCACCAGAGCGTGCCGCCGCAGCTCGATTCGCTCATCCACGTGGCGGGCGTCGTGGAGCTCGGCGCCATCGGCGAGACGCCGGTCGCGACGTGGCAGCACCAGCTCAACGTCAACGCCGTGGCCCCCGCAGAGCTCACGCGCCTCATGCTCCCCGCACTCCGCACGGCCCGCGGACGCGTCGTGTTCGTCAATTCCGGCGCCGGCCTGCGCGTGAGCCCCGAGTGGGGTTCGTACGGGGCGAGCAAGTTCGCGGTGCGCGCCGTCGCCGACGCCCTCCGCGAGGAGGAGCGGGCGAACGGCGTGCGGGTGACGACGGTGTACCCCGGCCGGACCGCGACGCCGATGCAGGAGAAGGTGCACCGGCAGGAGGGCGCAGAGTACGACGCGTCGCAGTGGATCGACCCGGCCTCGGTCGCCACCGCGATCCTGGCGGCCCTCGACCTGCCGCGCGACGCGGATCTCACCGAGCTGACGGTCCGTCCGGGCGCCTGACGCCGCATCCCGGGCGGGCGCGGGTCAGCGAGACCGCAGCTCCCACAGCGCGACCGCGCTCGCCGCGGCGACGTTCAGCGAGTCGACGCCGCCGGCCATGGGGATCGTGACGACGGTGTCCGCCGCCTCGAGCGCCCGCCGCGACAGCCCGTCGCCTTCGGCGCCGAGCATGAGTGCGACCCGCTCCGGTCGGCGCGCGCCGTACGCGTCGAGCGACACGGCGTCGTCCGACAGCGCGAGGGCGGCCAGCTCGAAGCCCACGTCGTGCAGCACCCCGCGCGCCTCGCCCCACTCGGGCAGGCGCGTCCACGGCACCTGGAACACGGTGCCCATGCTGACCCGCACGCTGCGCCGGTACAGGGGGTCGGCGCACCGCGGGCTCACGAGCACCGCATCGGCGCCGAGCCCTGCCGCCGCGCGGAAGATGGCGCCGACGTTGGTGTGGTCCACGATGTCTTCGAGCACGACGACGAGCCGCGCGGCCGCGACGACCTCGGCCACCGGAGGCAGCTCGGGCCGGTGCATCGACGCGAGCGCGCCGCGGTGGACGGCGTACCCTGTCAGGGACTCGGCGATCGCCGGGGTCACGACGTACGTCGGGACCGCAGCATCCGTCACCAGTTCCTCGATGTCGGGCAGCCACTTCTCCTGCACGAGGACCGATCGCGGGCGATGGCCGGCGGCGATCGCGCGCCCGATGACCTTCGCCGACTCGGCGATGTACAGGCCGCCCTCGGGCTCGATCACGCGCCGCAGCGCGACGTCGGTGAGGTCGCGGTAGTCTGCGAGGCGCTCGTCGGAGGCGTCCGGAATCCACTCGATGGCCACCCGCCCACTCTCGCAGACGCCGTAACATCCCCGAAAACCGCGGGGCCTACACTCGACGCGAAGGGGGTGCGCCGTGACGACGATCGCGACCGGAATGGACGCCCGGACGACGGATGCCGTGGCCCAGGCCATCGCCACGCTCTCCGGCCGGCGGATCGCCGTGCTGACGGGCGCGGGCGTCTCGACCGACTCGGGGATCCCCGACTACCGGGGTGCGGGCGCGCCCGTGCGGACGCCGATGACCGTCGAGCAGTTCCTCTCGAGCGACGCGTCGCGGCGCCGCTACTGGGTGGGAAGCCACCTCGGCTGGCAGGCGTTCGCGTCGGCCGAGCCGAACCCCGGGCATCGCGCCCTCGCCGATCTCGAGGCCCGCGGGCTCGCGACCGGTGTCGTCACCCAGAACGTCGACGGACTCCACGTCCGCGCCGGCAGCCGCCGCGTCGTGGAGCTCCACGGCACGATGCGCCGCATCTTCTGCACCCACTGCGGCCAGGTCTTCGACCGGCGCGACCTCGCCCGCCGCGTCGAAGAAGACAACCCGTGGATCCGCGTGCCCGAGAACGTCGCCCTCGGACCCGACGGCGATGTGCTGCCCGAGAGCACCGACGGCTTCCGCATCCCTGAGTGCAGCGTGTGCGGCGGCATGCTGAAGCCCGATGTCGTGTTCTTCGGCGAGTTCATCCCCGCCGAGAAGTTCCGCGAAGCCGAGCAACTCGTCCACACGAGCGAGGCGCTCATCATCGCGGGCTCGTCGCTCGTGGTGAACTCCGGCATCCGGCTGCTCGAGCGCGCTCGCCGGCGCCGCCTTCCCGTCGTCATCGTCAACCGCGGCGCGACCCGCGCCGACGCCCGCGCGACGGTGAAGATCGACGCCGGCACGAGCGAGGTGCTCCGCGCGCTCGCCGACGGCCTGCCTGCCCTCGCCTGAGCGGCTGACGTCCAGGCGGCGCGGGTAGGGTCGAGAGCATGACCGCGCTCACCCTGATCCGCCACGGCGAGACCGATTGGAACCGCGACCGGCGCATCCAGGGCGCGACCGACATCCCCCTCAACGACACCGGACGCGCACAGGCGCGCGCCACCGGGCAGGTGCTGCGCGAGCGCCTCGACGGCGCCGTGCCCGTGACGATCGTGTCGAGCGACCTCGCCCGCGCCCGCGAGACGGCGGAGATCATCGCCGCCGAGCTCGGTCTCGCGGCTCCCCGCACGTATGCGGGGCTGCGCGAGCGCGCGTACGGCGAGGCCGAGGGCGTCGGCATCGAGGAGTTCCGCACCCGCTGGGGCGACTGGTACACGGCGGAGGTACCCGGCGCCGAGCCGTGGGCCGATCTGCGCACCCGCGCCATAGCCGCCCTCGGCGGCGTCGTGCGGGAGCACCGCCGCGCGACGGCTCCCGCCGCGGCGTCGCTCATCGTCGTGAGCCACGGCGCGCTCATCCGCGAGGTCATGCGTCACGCGACCGCCGGCGAGCTGCCGCTGGAGGGTGAGCGCCTCGCCAACGGCGCCACGCACGACTTCGTCTACGAGCGCGATCACCTGCGGCTCGTGACCTATGCGGGGCTCGTGGCCTAGGCTCGGCGGCATGGCCGCACCCGCCACCGTCGACGACTACATCGCGGGGTTCCCGCCCGAGGTCGCCGAGCGACTCACGCGGGTCCGCACGGAGATCGTGGACGCCGTCACGGCGGCCTCCGGCGCGGCGCCCGAAGAGAAGGTGCGCTACGGCATCGCGGCCGTCATGCTCGGCGGCCGCTACGCGCTCCACTTCGCCGGCTGGAAGAAGCACATCGGGCTCTACCCGGTGCCGCCCCTCCCCGAGCCGCTGGAGTCCGAGATCGCGCCTCACCGTGCCGAGAAGGACTCCGTCGTGTTCCCGCACTCGAAGGATGTGCCGTACGAGCTCATCGGCCGGGTCGCGCGTGAGATCGCGGACGAGCGCGTGCGCCACGCCTCGGACGCCTGAACCGGCCGGCGGGTCGCGCGGTCAGCCGTCGGCGCGTGCCAGCACGCCGCGCGCGTGGCGCAGCACCGGCTCGTCGACCATCCGTCCCTCGTGCGAGAACACGCCGCGCTCGCCGTCGGCGGCCGCGAGCACGGCACGCGCCCACGCCACGGTCTTCTCATCGGGCCGATAGGCGGCGCGGATCACGGCCACCTGGCTCGGGTGGATGCAGGCGGTGGCGCGGAAACCGGATGCTGCGGCATCCGCCGCCTCGATGGCCAAGCGCTTCGCGTCCTCGATGTCGAGGTGCACCGCGTCGATCGCGGCCTTGCCGCGCGCCCCGGCGGCGAGCAGCACGCGGGACCGCGCGTAGCGCGCGATGTCGCGGTAGCGGCCGTTGGGCTTGCGGCTGGACGTGCCGCCGATGCTCGCGACGAGGTCTTCGGCTCCCCACATCAGCGCCACGACGTTGTCGAGGGCGGCGATGCGGTCGGCTTGCGCGACGCCCTTCGCGGTCTCGCACAGCGCGACGATCTCGAACCGTGCGTCGATGCGCCGGATGCGCTTGGGCGACTCGGA
>DATEOM010000325.1:0-2302 GCA_035274105.1 Microbacterium sp. | reverse complement strand
GTCGGATGCTGCGGTGCGAAGCTGGCGACATCACCGTGTTCGACAGCCCGGCGGAGGATCCGCTGTGCGGTCTCATCCGAATCGACATCGAACAGGGCGTAGCCGCCGTCGAAGTTCGCGACCTCGACGCCGGGCTCGGTGCGGAGCCACCCCGCGTCACCGGCCGACACGAGCTCGAAGCGGCGCGTGGAGTGCTGTGCGCGCAGCGCGTCGCGGGCGCCGGCCGCGCGGATCGTGCCGCCGGCGATGATCACGAGGTCGTCGCACAGGCGCTCGACGACGTCGAGCTGGTGCGACGAGAAGAGCACGGCGGCGCCTGCCGCAGCGCGCTGCTGCAGCACGCCCGCGACCACGTCCACCGCGAGCGGATCGAGGCCCGAGAACGGCTCGTCGAGGATCAGCACCTGCGGGTCGTGCACGAGCGCCGCGGCGATCTGCGCGCGCTGCTGGTTGCCGAGCGAGAGCGTCTCGACGTTGTCGTTCAGTCGCTCGCCGAGACCGAGCTGCTCGAGCAGCGCGCGAGCCCGGGTCGAGGCATCCGTCTTCGAGAAGCCGTGCAGTCGCGCGAGGTAGGTGATGTGCTCGTGCACCTTCATCTTGGGGTAGAGCCCGCGCTCCTCCGGCATGTAGCCGAAGCGTCGGCGGTCGGACGCTGTGACCTCGGCGCCACCGAGCGTGACCGTGCCGGCGTCGCCGGCGAGCACCCCCAGCACGATCCGCATGGTCGTCGTCTTGCCCGCGCCGTTCCCGCCGACGAACCCGGTCAGCCGGCCGGGGCGCACGTCGAACGACACGTCGTCGAGCACGCGGCGCCCCCCGTAGCTCTTGCCGATACCGCGAAGCTGCAGCATCCCTGTCTCCTCTCGATCCCCCTGGGGACGACGGTACGGAAGCGCGGGCCCGTCGTCCTCCCCCCGGGGGAGGATTCGAGGGCCTCCGCCGTGCGGCGGATGAGAGATCTTTCATGCGCCGGAATAGAAGCGACGTCCATGTGCTTGCATGGAGGTGGAACGTCCACGGTGGTCCCCACCGGGGACGCCTTTGCTTTTCTAGGAGAACCCCATATGACCGAGCGGACCATCGGCTACATCGTCGGCAGCATCTCGTCGACCTCCATCAACCGCCGTCTCGCGAAGGCCCTCGAGCGTCTCGCCCCCGAGGGCACCACCCTCGTCGAGATCCCGATCAAGGACCTCCCGTTCTACTCGCCCGACTTCGACGCCGACTTCCCCCAGGTCGCCCGCGACTTCAAGCAGGCCATCGCCGACGTCGACGGCGTGATCCTCATCACGCCCGAGTACAGCCGCTCGATCCCCGGCGTGCTGAAGAACGCCCTCGACTGGTCGGCCCGTCCGTGGGGCCAGGGCTCGTTCGACGGCAAGCCGACCGCCGTCATCGGCACCTCGGGCGGCGGCATCGCCACCGCTGCGGCGCAGCAACACCTCAAGGCGATCCTCAGCCACTACAACGCTCCGACGCTCGGCCAGCCCGAGGGCTACGTGCAGACCACGCCGGGCCTCTTCACCGAGACCGGCGAGGTCACCAGCGAGCAGACCGCCGACTTCCTCATCGGCTACCTCCAGGCCTTCGGCGCCCTGGTCGACCGCTACGCCGCGGTCCCCGTCCCCGCGTAAGTCCCCCCGGTCGGCCCCACCCAGGCCGGCACCCCGTTCCAGCACCCCGGATGCCCCGGCCCTGGCGCCCTCTCGCGACGCCGGGCCGGGGCATCCGTCATACCTCCGGGGTTTGGGGCGCGCGGCGCCCTGGCGGGTTCGGGACGCGAAACGTGCGCCCGTAACGTCACGCACGCGCCCCAAACCCGTGTCGCCAGGTGAAACCGGGCCGCCTGGGGGTTTGGGGCGCGTTTTCTCCCTTGGGGCGCGAAACGTGCGCCCCAACGGACAGAATGCGCCCCAAACCCTAGGCGGTGGGGTGCGGCCGCCGGGTCAGGCGAGGCCGTGCCGGTGGGCGTAGACGACGGCGGCGACGCGGTCGCGGGCGCCGAGCTTCTGCAGCACGTTCGACACGTGCGTCTTGACGGTGGCCTCGCCGATGTAGAGGCGCCGCGCGATCTCGGCATTGCTCATGGCCTGCGCCACGAGCCGCAGCACCTCGCCTTCGCGCTCGGTGAGCTCGACCGCGGGCCCCTCGACCCCCTGCACCGGTGAGACGACAGTCTGCGGACGAGACCCTGGGTGAACCCCACGGTCTCGTCCCTCGGCTGTCGTCTCACGGCCGGAGGCGAGGGGGGAGGTGGCCGGGGCGGGCGCGACGCCGACGGCGGAGGCCCGGGCGGCAGGCG
>DATEOM010000324.1:0-3910 GCA_035274105.1 Microbacterium sp. | reverse complement strand
TACGACGTGTGCACGCGCATCGGTGAGGCCCTGCTGCAGCCGGTGTCGCTCACGCAGCTCGAAGCCGACACCGCGGGGACGGAGAAGACGCCGTGAGCCCCGACCTGCCCCAGAGCCCGCTCCGCCGCGGGTTCGCGACGGCATGGCGGCAGCTGCCGTTCTTCGTGTGGCTCATCGCGCTCTGGATGCTGCTGTGGGGCCAGTTCACGTGGCTCGCCTTCTTCACCGGGCTCGTCGCCGCCCTCGTCGTGACGCGTGTGTTCCGCCTGCCGCCGGTCGAGCTGTCGGGCCGCGTCAACCTCTGGTGGGGCCTCGTCTTCGTGGTCGAGTTCCTCTTCGCCGTGGTGCAGGGCTCGCTCACGGTGGCGTGGCAGGTGCTCGACTTCCGCCGCCAGCCCGGCGCCGCGATCATCGCCGTGCAGCTCGTCACCGACGACGACCTGATCATGACGCACACGGCGGTGACAGCATCCCTCATTCCCGGATCGCTGATCGTCGACACCGATCGCGACCGCCGCATCATCTACCTGCACGTCATCGGCGTGCGCGACGACGCCGATGTCGCGAAGCAGCGCGCGAGCGTGCACCACTGGGAGGAGCGCATCGTGCGCGCGGTCGGCTCGCACGCGCAGCTGCATGCGATGAGGGATGCTGCGCCCCACGGCACCGTTGTCCGAGGGGGTCCCCGATGAACATGCTGCTGCTCGCGATCTACGTGACCTTCGCGGTCGCGGCGCTGCTCACGCTGTGGCGCATCGTCATCGGACCCTCGATCCTCGACCGGGCCGTCGCATCCGATGTCCTGCTCACCCTGGTGATGTGCGTGCTGGGCGCCGAGATGGCGATCAACCACCACACCCGCACCCTGCCGGTGCTGCTGATCATCGCCGCCGTCGGGGTGTTCGGCTCGATCACGATCGCCCGGTTCGTCGCGAGAAGGGACCAGGACCGCTGATGGACGCCGTGCTGGATCTCGCCGCCCTGATCCTGATCCTGATCGGGGCGCTGCTGTGCCTCACCGCCGCGATCGGGCTGCTGCGCTTCCGCGACGTGCCGACCCGCCTGCATGCCGCGACCAAGCCGCAGGTGCTCGGGCTGATCCTCATCTGCCTCGCGATCGCGCTGTCGCTGAGATCGTGGCCGGTGGTCGCGTTCCTCGTGCCGGTCGTGCTGATCCAGCTCGCGACGGCCCCGCTCTCGGCGCACATGGTCGGTCGCCAGGCCTACCGCAACGGCACCATCGATGAGACGGGCCTGCACGTCGACGAGCTCGCCGAGTCGAAGCGCACCCCGCCCGCCGCCGGCGGCTGAGGGGCGACCGGGGTCCGCGTCAGGGCTTCAGCACGAGGGTGTCGATCGTGGCCGCATCGACCGCGTCGGGCGTGAAGGCCCAGGGCGTCAGCTCGGCCTTCTGCCACGACTCCACCTGGTCGATGTAGTTCGTGTGGAAGGCGTGGCCGCTCTGGCCGGTGAGCTGGTTCCAGCGCGACGCGTCGAAGTCCGACAGATCGATGATCATGCGCATCGACGGCACCGTGACGGTCGCGAAGCTCGCGCCGAGATCCCAGCCGGTCGCGTTGACGACCGACGAGCCGCCGCCGACCGGGAACGGCCCGCGGTTGAACAGCCACTCGATCGGCGCGATGCCGGACTGGCCGAAGCTCTCGTTCTCGAGAGGGAGGGCGTGCAGGCTTCCCCAGTTCCATCGCGCGGGGTTGTCGCCCTGGGCGTCGACGAGACGCTCGTATGCGTCGATGGCCGAGCGCTTCAGCATGTCGGCCATGCCGTCGACGCCGAGTTGCTCGTTGGTCCACCACGGCGACGTCTCGTCGTCGAGCATCGTGTCGACGACGAGGAACTGCCGGCCCTGGCCGGTGAGGGGCGCCGCGTTCTCGCGGCCGTCGACGAACACGTTCTCCGCCAGGGTGTCCCACAGCACGTTCGCGTACGCCGCGGCTGCCGAGTCGGCGTTGTTCTGGGCGTCCCACTCCTGCAGCAGCGCGAGGGCGGCGTCGGTCTCGTCGTCGCCCGTGGTGACGTCGGCGTAGGCCGCGGTCAGCCGCATGCCGATGAAGGAGTAGTTATCGGCCTGGATGGCGTTGAGGTCGTCCGCCGTGACCGGACCCTGGGCGATCGCCCGCTCGATCAGCTCGGTGATGCGGGCCGCGCGCCAGCCGTAATCCCAGTCGCGGGTCAGCGGGTAGGTGTAGTCCTGCCCGACGATCGCGTTGTTCGCGGTGACGATGTAGCCCTCGGTCGGGTTGTACGAGACCGGAAGCTCCTCGAACGGGATATAGCCCTTCCAGGCGTACGCCGAGTCCCATCCGGGCTGCGGCATCGAGCCGTCACCCGCACCGCGGATCGGCAGTTTGCCCGGCGTCTGGTACCCGATGTTGCCGTCGACGTCGGCGTAGATGAGGTTCTGCGCCGGCACGTCGAACAGGGCCGCGGCTGCGCGGAAGTCGTCGAAGTCCTTGGCGGTGTTGAGCGCGAAGATGGCGGATGCCGTGGTCCCCGGCTGGAGCGCCGTCCAGCGCAGGCTCACCGCGGTCTCGCCGGCCGGGGCGTCGGCCGGCGGCGGGGTGACGGTGCCGCCGGTGCCGACGAACGGCTGCTCGGCGATCGAGGTGAAGTCGTCGGTGAGGCCCGAGACGATCGGACCGTTCACGGTGGAGCGAACCTCGAGCTCGACGTCCTCGGAACCTGCGACCTTGAACGTCTCGGTGTGCGTCTCGAGCGGCACCAGCGCGCCGTCGTACCAGTACGAGTCGCCCTCGACCTTCTCGAGGTAGAGGTCGGTCACGTCGGTGGTGAGATTCGTGAAGCCCCACGCGATGCGCTCGTTGTGGCCGATCACGACGCCGGGAAGACCCGAGAAGCCGAAGCCGGCCACGTCGAACGGGCACTCCTCGCTGACGGCGCTGCACTTCAGCTGAATCTGGTGCCACACGCTCGGCAGCGACGCGCCGAGGTGCGGGTCGTTGGCGAGAAGCGGCATGCCGGTGTCGGTGACGCTGCCCGACACGACCCACGAGTTCGAGCCGATGCCCTCGCCGGTGTCGCCGACGAGCTCGCCGACGGCCTCGACCACGCTGCCGACCTCGGTCCATTCGACCGCGGCGGTGGCAGCATCCGTCTCCGTCAGGTCGGGAGCCGTGCCGACCGCCGGCACCGCGGAGATCTCGGGCACGATGACCGGGTTCCGGTCGAACGGATAGCCGGGGTAGAGCTGGCCGATCTCGGCCTCGGTGAAGTCCGGCGCCAAGACGGCGCGCTCGGTCTCGCTCTCGATGTTGCTGCGGAGGTCCCAGGCCATCGCCTTCAGCCACGCGACCGAGTCGGCCGGCGTCCAGGGTTCGATCTCGTAGTCCGCGTTCTGCAGGCCCAGCACCGCGTACTCGAACGATGCGTCGGGGCCCTGGTGGTCGGCGAGGTACGCGTTCACGCCGTCGGCGTAGGCGTCGTAGTACGCGCGCTGAGTGGCGTCGAGGGCGTCCACCTCCTGCTCGGCGATGTCGTGCCAGCCGAGCGTGCGCAGGAACTTGTCGGTGCCGAGCTGCGATTCGCCGAACATCTCGGAGAGGCGTCCGCTCGTGACGTGGCGGCGGAAGTCCATCTCCCAGAACCGGTCCTGCGCGTGTACGTAGCCCTGCGCGAAGAAGAGGTCGTGTGACGAGTCAGCGGTGATCGTCGGGATGCCGAGGGCATCGCGCTGCACCGTGACCTCGGCCTCGAGCCCGTCCGCCTCCACCTCGCCGCTCAGCTGCGGGAACGAGCGCTGCGCGGTGTACGTGACGAAGCCGATCGCGATGAGGGCGAGCACCACGATGCCCGCCAGGACGCTGAACAGGACGATGCCGATCGTCCTCCCCGGCGACCGGCGATGCACGGTGTCGTCGACGGCATACGG
>DATEOM010000323.1:0-10487 GCA_035274105.1 Microbacterium sp. | reverse complement strand
CATCCCGATCATCGGCTCCGGCCTGACGCTCGCGCTCACCGAGGCGAAGCTCAAGGAGCATCGCATCAAGCCGTACAGCCTCACCGTCGCGGAGGGGCAGAGCGAGAACCTCGGGCCGTTCGAGCTCGAGTTCGTCGCGGTCAACCACTCCATCCCCGACGCGCTCGCCGTCGCGATCCGCACGCCCGCGGGGCTCGTGCTGGCGACCGGCGACTTCAAGATGGACCAGCTGCCCCTCGACGGCCGGCTGACCGACCTGCGCGCGTTCTCGCGGCTCGGCGAGGAGGGCGTCGACCTCTTCCTCGTCGACTCGACGAACGCCGACGTGCCGGGCTTCACGCCGCTCGAGCGCTCGATCGGCCCGGTCCTCGACCAGGTGATCGGCAAGGCGCCGCGCCGCGTCATCGTCGCGAGCTTCTCGAGCCACGTCCACCGCGTGCAGCAGGTGCTGGACGCGGCCGCCGCCCATGGGCGCCGCGTGGCGCTCCTCGGCCGCAGCATGCTCCGCAACATGACGATCGCCGAGGACCTCGGCTACCTGCACGTGCCAGAGGGCGTGCTCATCGACTACAAGAAGGCGCGCGACCTGCCCGACGACCAGATCGTCTACATGTCGACGGGTTCGCAGGGCGAGCCGATGGCCGTGCTCAGCCGCATGGCGAATCTCGACCACGCGATCGAGCCCGGTCCCGGCGACACCGTCATCCTGGCGTCGAGCCTCATCCCGGGCAACGAGAACGCGGTGTACCGCGTGATCGACGGGCTGACGAAGCTCGGCGCGAACGTCGTGCACAAGGGCAACGCGAAGGTGCACGTCTCGGGCCACGCCGCGGCGGGCGAGCTGCTCTACTGCTACAACATCCTGAAGCCGAAGAACGTGCTCCCGGTGCACGGGGAGTACCGCCATCTGATGGCGAACGCCCGTCTCGCGCAGGACACCGGCATCGAGCCCGAGCGCACGATCCTGGCCGAGAACGGCACGGTCATCGACCTGAAGAACGGCGACGCGCACGTCGTCGGCCAGCTCGATCTCGGCTTCGTCTATGTCGACGGGTCGACCGTCGGGGAGATCACGGATGCCGACCTCAAGGACCGCCGCATCCTCGGCGAAGAGGGCTTCATCTCGGTGATCGTCGTGGTCGACGCCTCGACGGGCAAGGTGATCTCCGGGCCGGAGGTGCACGCCCGCGGCTTCGCAGAGGACGACGCCGTCTTCGAGGACGTCAAGCCGAAGATCGCTGCCGCGCTCGCCGAGGCCGCCAAGTCCGGCGTCCGCGACCAGCACGCGCTGTCGCAGGTGGTGCGTCGCACGATCGGCCGCTGGGTCAACCAGTCGCTACGCCGCCGGCCCATGATCGTGCCCCTCGTGATCGAAGCGTAGCCCGGCTGTAACAGCGCGGGCCTAACATCGGCGTCGTGGCTTCCTCGTTCCGCATCCGCCCCGCCGTGTCGGCCGACGGGGCGTTCCTCGGCGACATGGTCGTCGAGGCGGCGAACTGGCGGCGAGGCGGCGCGAAGCCCCGCCACGAGGTGATCGGCGGTGCGGAGCACCGGCGGTACGTCGCGGGGTGGATGCGACCGGGCGACGCCGGCTTCGTCGCCGAGGACGCCCACGGCGAGCCGGTGGGCGCCGCCTGGTACCGGATGCTGCCGCGCGACGACCCGGGGTTCGGGTACGTCGGCACCGGCGTACCCGAGCTGATCATCGGCGTGCGCCCGATCTGGCGTGCCCATGGTGTCGGCCGTGCGCTGCTGCAGCGACTGTGCGAGCACGCGGGAGCGCAGGGCTTCGCGCGCATCAGCCTGAGCGTGGAGCGCGACAACTTCGCGTCGACGCTGTACCGCAGCGAGGGCTTCGCCGTCACGCAGAGCGGATCGGGCCGCGACACGATGGTCAAGCGCCTGCGCTGAGGCACCACGCACCGCCGACAGGGGCGGCTGCGACGCGCCCGGCCCGCGCCCGCACGGCGGCGTGGTTGCGGGCAAATGTCGGGATGTCGGCCTACCGTGGGGGAATGGCCAGGAGTTCCAGCCCGACCAGAGGGTCGCGCGCGTCTTCGAGCGCGTCCACGAGCGCGCGGTCGAGCGCGTCCTCGTCGGCGCGCAAGCCCGCGGCCGCCAAGCCGGCACCCGCACCCAAGCGCTACGTGAACGAACCCGACCGTCCGGCGTTCGTCGTGCGGGCGTGGATGGGCCTCGCGCATGCCACCGGCGGCCTCTTCCGTGCGTTCGGTCCCGAGGTGCTCGAGAAGGAGCAGCGCCGCGACGGCTTCCCGTTCCTCCTGGTGCTGCTCGCGATCGCGGGCGCCGTGAACGAGTGGTTCTTCATCGGCAACGAGGTCGCGAAGACCATCAGCGCGTACACGGTCGGAATGCTCGTCGGCCGTGAGGCCTTCGTCATGCCGGTGCTCCTGCTGCTGCTCGCGGGCTGGATGTTCCGGCACCCGTCCTCTGTCCACGACAACGGACGTGTCGGCATCGGCTTCGGTCTGCTGGTGCTGACGATCGCCGGCTTCTGCCACGTCGCGGGCGGGCGCCCTCAGCCGAGCGAGGGTCTCCCGGCGCTCAGCGAGGCAGGCGGGCTCTTCGGCTGGATGCTCGGCGAGCCGCTCGCCATGGTCCTCACCGACGTCGGCGCGTACATCGTGCTGTCGCTCCTGGCCGTGCTCAGCATCCTGATCATCACCAAGACGCCCCCCAACCGCATCGGACGCCGTCTCGGCGAGCTGTACGCCTGGATGTTCGGCGCCGAGCCGCGGGAAGAGAAGGCGACGACGGATGCTGCGGCCCCGGCCGCTGCGGACGATGAAGGCGACTCCTCGCTGCCGTTCTGGCGCCGCAACAAGACGGGGCGTGAGAAGGACCCGGAGGGCGGCCTGGGCTCGCAGGACCTCACGGAGCTGCTTCCCGCAGGTTCGTCGCAGGGCGGGTTCGAGCAGGCCATGACGCCGCCCGTCACGCCTCCGCCCGCTCCGGCGACAGATGCGCTCACCGAGGTCATCGATCCCGCGGTGCTGTCCGCGGCGAAGGCGGCGACCTCGTCGCGCACGTCGCTGCGCGACGACGCCGAGGTCATCGAAGACGACGGCACGCTTCCCGGGCTCGACGGCATCGGCTCGGCCACGGCGCTCGACTCGCCGTCCGCCCCGTACCGGCTGCCGTCGGTCAACTCGCTCGCCGCGGGATCACCCCATGTGGCGCGCTCGCAGGCGAACGACGACACGGTGCGCGCGATCATGAGCGTGCTCGAGCAGTTCAAGGTCGACGCGCGCGTCACCGGATTCTCGCGCGGCCCGACCGTCACCCAGTACGAGATCGAGGTCGGCCCGGGTGTGAAGGTCGAGCGCATCACGGCGCTCACCAACAACATCGCGTACGCGGTGGCGTCGAATGAGGTGCGCATCCTCGCGCCGATCCCCGGCAAGAGCGCCATCGGTGTCGAGATCCCGAACACCGACCGCGAGATCGTGACACTCGGCGACGTGCTGCGCTCGCAGACGGCGACCAGTCAGACGCACCCCATGACCATCGGCGTCGGCAAGGATGTCGGCGGCGGCTACGTCGTGGCCAACCTCGCGAAGATGCCCCATCTGCTCGTCGCCGGCTCGACCGGCTCGGGTAAATCGAGCTTCGTGAACTCGATGATCACGAGCCTCCTGATGCGCGCCAAGCCCGCCGACGTGCGCATGGTGCTCATCGACCCCAAGCGGGTCGAGCTGACGTCCTACGCGGGCGTGCCGCACCTCATCACGCCCATCATCACGAACCCCAAGAAGGCCGCCGAGGCGCTGCAGTGGGTCGTGAAAGAGATGGACATGCGCTACGACGACCTCGCGTCGTTCGGCTTCCGTCATATCGACGACTTCAACAAGGCCGTCGTGGCCGGCGAGATCGCGCTCCCGCCGGGCAGCGAGCGCGTGCTCAAGCCGTACCCCTATCTGCTCGTGGTCGTCGATGAGCTCGCCGACCTCATGATGGTGGCACCTCGCGACGTCGAGGACTCGATCGTGCGCATCACGCAGCTCGCGCGCGCCTCGGGCATCCACCTCGTGCTCGCGACCCAGCGGCCGTCGGTCGACGTCGTCACCGGCCTCATCAAGGCCAACGTGCCGTCGCGTCTCGCCTTCGCTGTGACGAGCGTCACCGACTCCCGCGTCATTCTCGACCAGCCCGGCGCCGACCGCCTGATCGGGCAGGGCGACGGTCTGTTCCTGCCGATGGGTGCCTCGAAGGCGCTCCGCGTGCAGGGCGCATGGGTGAGTGAGAAGGAGATCGAGGAGGTCGTCAAGCACGTCACGCACCAGGCGCGGCCGGAGTACCGGGCCGACGTGGCAGCGGTTGCCGAGAAGAAGGAGATCGACGCCGACATCGGTGACGACCTCGAGCTGCTGCTCGCGGCGGCCGAGCTCGTCGTGTCGAGCCAGTTCGGCTCGACGTCGATGCTCCAGCGCAAGCTGCGGGTCGGCTTCGCGAAGGCCGGCCGCCTGATGGACCTCCTCGAGTCCCGCGAGATCGTCGGCCCGTCCGAGGGATCGAAGGCCCGCGACGTGCTCGTGACGGTGGAGCAGCTGCCGTCGGTGCTCGCCCGTCTGCGCGGCGAGGACGTGCCCGACGAGGCGCCCGCCCCGGCGGCAGCGGCTCCGGCAGCAGCGGCACCGGCCGACGATCGCTACGGGTCGGATGCGGTGGCCTCGCAGTACGACGGCTACCCCGTGGTCGAGAGCGACGACGACGGCTCCGAAGACGCGTGGGGTCTCACCGGCCGCGACTGACCGTCCCGGCTCGCGCCGGTGGGCGCCGATAGGCTCGGGGTCATGGCGATCCCCCGGCAGCTGCCCAACGCGATCACGATCGTGCGCATCCTGTGCGCGCCGGTCTTCCTGTGGATGCTCCTGGCCGACGGGGGAGCGGACGGCGCACTCCGCTGGTGGGCGGCCGTGTTGTTCATCGTGGCGATCGCGACCGACGGGATCGACGGCTACCTCGCGCGCAGGTACGAGATCGTCACCGACCTGGGCAAGCTCCTCGACCCGATCGCCGACAAGGTGCTCACCGGCTTCGCGTTCATCGGCCTGTCGATCCTGGGTGAGCTGCCGTGGTGGATCACGATCGTCGTGCTCATCCGCGAGATCGGCATCACCGTGTACCGGTTCATGGTGGTGAGCGACCACGTGCTGGCCGCCGCCTGGATGGGCAAGCTCAAGACGCTCGCCCAGGGTCTTGCGCTCTCGCTCGCTCTCCTGCCGCTGTGGACGCTCGTCGGGGACTGGATCTTCTGGGTCAACGGCGTGCTGATGACGATCGCGGTGATCCTCACGATCGCGAGCGGCATCGATTACATCGTGACCGAGATGCGCGCCGCCCGCGCGAAGCGGAGGGACGGGTGACGGATGCCGCGCCCCTGAGTGCCGCGCTGCTGCAGGTGCTCGCGCGACGAGGCTGGTCGATCGCCGCGGCGGAGTCGCTGACGGGCGGACGCGTCGTCGCGTCGCTCGTCGACGTGCCGGGGGCGTCCGCGCACGTGCGGGGAGGCATCGTCGCGTATGCGACGGACCTCAAGGCGAGCCAGCTGGGCGTGGACGCCGGTCTGCTGGCCTCTCGCGGCCCTGTCGACGCCGATGTCGCGGTGCAGATGGCGCAGGGCGTCCGCGGCGCACTGCGGGCCGACGTGGGCGTCTCGACGACCGGAGTCGCCGGCCCCGACGCGCAGGACGGCAAGCCCGTCGGCACCGTCCACGTCGCCGTCGTGACCCCCGAGGAGACCGTCGTGTCGACGCTCGAGCTGACAGGAACGCGCGACCAGATCCGCACCGCGACGGTGCGGAGCGTGCTGGAGCTGGCGCTCTCCGTGGTGGGCGGCATCCGTCATGCGTGACACCGAGTCCGGGAACAGATGGTGTTTCGTCTCGGTTACATTCGGAGATTCCCACCCATTGCCCAGTTCACGGGATTAGATTGACATCATCCGGTGCTGTACTGTTGGGCACCCGGAAACGGTGGAATCAGAAGTGAGGAGGGGCCCTGATGATCCTGGTACGTCAAGAGATCGGCGAAGTGCTTCGTGATTTCCGCCAGCAGAAGGGGCAGACCCTCCGCCAGGTGGCCAGCCGCGCAAGCGTCGCGCTGGGCTATCTGAGCGAGGTGGAGCGCGGCCAGAAAGAGGCCTCGAGCGAGATCCTCGCGTCGGTGGCCGAGGCGCTCGATGTTCCGATCTCGATCATCATGCGCGAGGTCGGCGACCGCATCTCGGTCCTCGAAGGCCTGCAGACCTTCCCCGACGTCGTCCCCGACGACCTCGTGGCGTCGGTCGACGCCGAGCTGTCGCTGCGCTGATCGCGCCGCTGTCTCCGTATGCGTCGCAGTGAGTTCAACCGTGCGGTGAGCGACGAGTTCGGTCCGCGCGCCAATGCCGTCGTGACGGATCTGTACCTGTCGAAGGTGGGCGGCCGCACGGCCACCGAGGCGATCGAAGCCGGCGTCGACCCGCGCGAGGTGTGGCTCGCGCTGTGCGAGGAACTCGACGTTCCCGCTGAGCGCCGCTACGGCGTCGGACGACTCGAGCCGCGCCGCCGCTGACGTCTCCGCGCGATTCTGCGCGTCTGGGCCACGGCGTGTCATCGAAGAAGTGTTCGAGATCCGCGTAGGCTCCTGCACAGCAGGTGTCGAGAGCGTGTTTTCCACGGACGGGGAAGGAGCGAAGACGGATGTCGGAGCCCCTCCCTAACGTGAACAGCGTCGAACGACACCTCACGCCTTGTCGCAGCATCCGTCCCACCGGGATGGAGCGCGACAGCCTACAGGCGACGGAACGCGAGCATAGAGGAGCACGTCATGCCATCACCCGTTGACCGCGAGAAGGCCCTGGAATCGGCCCTCGCCCAGATCGACCGGCAGTTCGGGAAGGGCTCGGTGATGCGGCTCGGCAGCGACGAGCGCGCTCCCGTCGAGGTCGTGCCCACCGGCTCGATCGCCCTCGATGTCGCGCTCGGCATCGGCGGCCTCCCGCGCGGCCGCATCATCGAGATCTACGGACCGGAGTCGTCGGGTAAGACGACGCTGACCCTGCACGCGATCGCCAACGCGCAGCGCGCCGGCGGCATCGCGGCGTTCATCGACGCGGAGCACGCGCTCGACCCCGACTACGCGCAGAAGCTCGGTGTCGACATCGACGCGCTCCTCGTCTCGCAGCCCGACACGGGTGAGCAGGCGCTCGAGATCGCCGACATGCTCGTCCGCTCCGGCGCGATCGACCTCATCGTGATCGACTCCGTCGCAGCGCTCGTGCCCAAGGCCGAGATCGAAGGTGAGATGGGCGACTCGCACGTGGGTCTGCAGGCTCGCCTCATGTCGCAGGCGCTGCGCAAGCTCACCGGTGGTCTCAACCAGACGAACACCACGATGATCTTCATCAACCAGCTGCGCGAGAAGATCGGCGTGTTCTTCGGCTCGCCCGAGACCACCGCCGGCGGTAAGGCGCTCAAGTTCTACGCCTCGGTGCGTCTCGACATCCGTCGTATCGAGACCCTGAAGGACGGCGCTGAGGCAGTCGGCAACCGCACCCGCGTCAAGGTCGTCAAGAACAAGATGGCGCCGCCGTTCAAGCAGGCCGAGTTCGACATCCTCTACGGCGTGGGCATCTCGCGAGAGGGCAGCCTCATCGACTTCGGCGTGGAGCACGCCATCGTCAAGAAGTCCGGCGCTTGGTACACCTACGAGGGCGAGCAGCTCGGGCAGGGCAAGGAGAACGCCCGCAACTTCCTCCTCAAGAACCCGGATGTCGCGGCCGAGATCGAGACGAAGATCAAGACGAAGCTCGGTATCGGCGTGCCCAAGGCCGCAGGCGAAGTCGCCGACGAGCTGGCGGCACGCCGCCCGGCCTGATGGTCCGCTTCGTCGACAGCGGGGGTGAGTCCGATACCGAGAACGGCGACGGACTCGCCCCCGTGACCTCGCTCTTCGGCGACCGCCGGGTGCGGGAGTACCCGAAGACCGCGGCCGACGTGCGCCAGGAGCTCCAAGACCGTGTTCCCACGAGCCGTGGCGGGACGGACTCCTGGTCCGCGCCCGGCCCGTCGCCCGCACCGTCTGCGGCTGAGTGGCGGACGGAGTGGGACGACGATCCGGGCGAGAGCGAGGGCACCCGCGACGACCCTGAGCGGGATGTCCGTCCGATCGACCTCGACGCCGAGCGCAAGGGCAGGGCCCGTTCCGGCCGGAGTCGAGAGACCAGGCAGGAGAGCGTGGGCTCCGCCGACGCGGCGGAGCTCGGCCTGCTCAAGAAGCTGCGCGCTCGTCAGCTCTCCGTCTCGGAGGCGAAGACGTATCTCGGGCAGTTCGAACTCGGTCGCGAGGGCATCGAGGCGATCCTCGATGCCTTCCTCCAGCGCGGCTACCTCGACGACGCCCGGCTCGCGGAGCAGCTCGTGCACGCCGGTGTCGACCGCAAGGGCCAGGGGCGCCAGGCGATCTCGCAGAGCCTCGCGAAGCGGGGTGTGCCGCGTGACATCGCCGATGCGGCGCTCGCAGAGCTGCCCGACGACGACGCCGAGCGTGCGCTCGAGTTCGCGCGATCCAAGGCGGGCTCCATGCGGGGGCTCGAACGAGACGTCGCGCTGCGTCGCCTTGCCGGCCAGCTCGCGCGACGCGGCTACGGCGGCGCGTCGGCGCTCAACGCCGCACGGCAGGCGCTGGACGAAGCGATGCGTCCCTCCGGGCGCGTGAGGTTCGACTGACGCCGGGCGCTCGCTGACCGTCTGGAACGCGGCATCCACTACCAGCCTCCGTGCATGCGCACGGCTCGTAGAATGGCGGGATCATGTCTTCCCCTTCCGCCACCCCGACTCTCATCGCGCCCTCCGAGGCCGCGCACGGCGTCGACGGGCGTGCGCGCACGTACGAGGTGCGCACGTTCGGCTGCCAGATGAACGTGCACGACTCCGAGCGCCTCTCCGGCTCGCTCGAGAGCGCCGGCTACGTCCGCGCCGAGGCGGGCGAAGAGGCGGATGTCGTCGTGATCAACACCTGCGCCGTGCGCGACAACGCGGCCGGCAAGCTCTACGGCACCCTCGGCCACCTGAAGTCCCGCAAGGACAAGCACGAGGGCATGCAGATCGCCGTCGGCGGCTGCCTGGCGCAGATGGACAAGGACGTCGTCCAGCAGAAGGCGCCGTGGGTCGACGTCGTCTTCGGCACCCACAACATGGGATCGCTGCCGAGCCTGCTCGAGCGTGCGCGCCATAACGGCGAGGCCGAGCTCGAGATCCTCGAGGCTCTCGAGATCTTCCCCTCGACGCTGCCGACCAAGCGCGACAGCGTCTACAGCGGGTGGGTGTCGATCTCGGTCGGCTGCAACAACACCTGCACGTTCTGCATCGTGCCGAGCCTGCGCGGCAAAGAGAAGGACCGTCGCCCCGGCGACATCCTGAACGAGATCCGCCTCCTCGTCGACGACGGCGCGATGGAGGTCACGCTCCTCGGTCAGAACGTCAACTCGTACGGAGTCGAGTTCGGCGACCGTCAGGCGTTCGGCAAGCTGCTGCGCGCCGCCGGCGAGATCGAGGGCCTCGAGCGCATCCGCTTCACGAGCCCGCACCCGGCCGCGTTCACCGACGACGTCATCGACGCGATGGCCGAGACCGCGGCCGTCATGCCGCAGCTCCACATGCCGCTGCAGTCGGGGAGCGACCGCATCCTCAAGGCGATGCGCCGCTCGTACCGCAGCGAGAAGTTCCTCGGCATCCTCGATCGCGTTCGCGAGAAGATGCCCGACGCGGCGATCTCGACAGACATCATCGTGGGCTTCCCCGGCGAGACCGATGAGGACTTCGAAGACACCATGCGCGTCGTCGAGCAGGCGCGGTTCGCGAGCGCGTTCACGTTCCAGTACTCGATCCGCGAAGGCACCCCGGCCGCGACCATGGCCGGCCAGGTGCCCAAGGAGGTCGTGCAGGAGCGCTACGAGCGCCTGGTGGCGCTGCAGGAGCGCATCTCGCTGGAGGAGAACCAGAAGCAGCTCGGCCGCGAGCTGCAGGTGCTCGTGTCGACGGGCGAGGGCAAGAAGGACGCCGAGACCCACCGCCTCACCGGCCGCGCCGAAGACAACCGGCTCGTGCACTTCGAGGTGCCGGGCGGCTCCGCGATCCCGCGGCCGGGCGACGTCGTCTCGGTCGTCGTGACCCACGCCGCGCCGTTCCACCTGCTCGCCGACTCGACCGACGGGGCGCCGTTGCGCATCCGCCGCACGCGGTCCGGCGACGCGTGGGACCGTTCGCAGGCCGAGTC
The DNA here is from genome assembly GCA_035274105.1 of Microbacterium sp. GTDB lineage: Bacteria > Actinomycetota > Actinomycetes > Actinomycetales > Microbacteriaceae > Microbacterium. The sequence continues at coordinate 206 of DATEOM010000323.1, read as the reverse complement.
GTGCGGCATCCCGGCGCCCGCGGGCGAGTCCGGCGCGCCGCGCGCGGTCTCGCTGGGACTGCCCACGCTGCGCATCCGTCGTACCCGCGCCGGCGACGCGTACGACCGCTCGCTCGCCGAGTCCTGCGGCGTGCCGGCTCCGGCCGGCGAGTCCGGTGCACCGCGTGCGGTGTCGCTCGGTCTGCCGACGCTGCGCGTCGGCGTGT
>DATEOM010000322.1:0-4729 GCA_035274105.1 Microbacterium sp. | reverse complement strand
CGGGCGGCGCGCCGCGCGTCGAGCATGGTCGCCGCGGCGATCAGCGGACCCAGCAGCGCGAACCAGAGGGCGAACACCGAGCCGGTGACGAGCCACAGCGCGACGGCGCCGACCACCGGGACGATCGCTGCCACGAGCGGCAGGGGCGGGCGCGGCGGAGGAGTCCAGGCTGCCGGCAGCGCGAGCGGCTCGTCGTCGAGCACGCCGCCGGTCGCGAAGGTCGAAGGAGCGGTCGAGCGCATGCGCCCATTCCAGCGCGAGCCCGTGCCCGACGAGTCGCCGCGGCCCGGATCTGTGGATCGGCGGGCTCAGTCCTCGGTTGTGGAGGAATCGTCGTCGGCAGCACGGCCCACGTCGAGCACGATGATCGTGATGTTGTCGCGGCCGCCGTTCTCGAGCGCAGCCTCGAGCATGGCGGAGGCCGCGTCGGCCGGGTCGGCGTTCTCTTCGAGGAAGTGGCGGATGCCGTAGTCGGTGAGCTCTTTCGTCAGCCCGTCGGAGCAGATGACGAAGCGGTCGCCGCCCAGCGCATCCAGCCGCACATAGTCGGGCGTGACGCCCTCGCTCGGCCCCACCGCGCGGGTGATGACGTTGCCGTAGGGGTGGTTCTCGGCCTCTTCCGGACTGAGTCGCCCTGCGGCGACGAGCTCCTGCACGACGGAGTGGTCGGTGGTGATCTGGACGATGGCGCCATCACGAACGAGGTACACGCGCGAGTCGCCGATGTTGAGCGTGACCCAGTGCGGCGCATCACCCGAGGTGTCGAGGAACACTCCGGTCACCGTGGTGCCCGTGCCGTCGTCGGTGGCCTCCGGGTGCGACGCGATGTCTTTGACCGCACGCGCGAGTGCCTTCTCGATCGTCTTCGGCGTCACCGTGCCGCTCTCGGCGACCGCGCGGAGGCGCTCGATCGCGCTCGCGCTGGCGATCTCTCCCCCGACGTGTCCGCCCATGCCGTCGGCCACGACGAACAGCGGATACGACGCGAACATCGCATCCTGGTTCACCTCGCGCCGGCGTCCGGTGTCGGTCACGGCGGCCCAGGAGAGCTCGAGCACGCCACCGGGAACCGGGACGGCGAGAGACTGGGTGGAAACTTCGGGCACGCCCTGTCCTCCCCGTCGGAATACGCCGGAGCCCTTCGCCCCCGCGTCCTCACATCCTAGTGGGTTACTCGACAGCGTCCTCGGACTCGGCGAGGGCGTCGACGACGATCTGCGCCGTCGTCGGGGGCGGCTCCAGCGGCACGCTCGGCACCGAGACGACCTCCTCCTCCTCGGCGGCGCCCTCGAACTGGGCGTTGTAGAGGCGCCAGTAGGCGCCCTTCTGTGCGAGCAGCGCGGCATGCGAACCCTGCTCGACGATCGCGCCGTCCTCCATCACGAGGATGAGGTCGGCATCGCGGATCGTCGACAGCCGATGGGCGATCACGAACGCCGTCCGGTCCTCGCGCAGCCGCGACATCGCGCGCTGGATGAGAAGCTCGGTGCGGGTGTCGACCGAGGACGTCGCCTCGTCGAGGATGAGGATGCGCGGATCGGCGAGGAATGCGCGGGCGATCGTCACGAGCTGGCGCTCGCCGACGCTGAGGCTGGTGGCCTCGTCGTCGAGCATCGTGTCGTAGCCGTCGGGCAGCGCGTGCACGAAGCGGTCGACATACGCGGCCCTCGCGGCGGCGACGATCTCCTCCTCCGACGCCTCCGGCCGTCCGTAGGCGATGTTCTCGCGGATCGTTCCGGCGAACAGCCACGTGTCCTGCAGCACCATGCCGGTGCGCGCGCGGAGGTCGTCGCGCGTCATGCGGCGCGTGTCGATCCCGTCCAGGACGATGCGGCCGGAGTCGACGTCGTAGAAGCGCATGATGAGGTTCACCAGCGTCGTCTTGCCGGCGCCGGTGGGCCCGACGATCGCGACGGTGCTGCCCGGCCGCGCGGCGAGCGTCAGCGAGTCGATCAGCGGCTTGTCGGCGGTGTAGCGGAAAGAGACGTCCTCGAACTCCAGACGGCTCGCCGAATCCGGCGCGGTCTCTGCCGGGTCGTCGTCGGGCGTCTGCTCCTCCTCGTCGAGGAGCTCGAAGACGCGCTCGGCGCTCGCGACGCCCGACTGCAGGAGGTTCGCCATCGATCCCAGCTGGCTGAGCGGCTGCGTGAACTGCCGCGAGTACTGGATGAACGCCTGCACATCGCCGATCGACATGAGCCCGGCGGCGACCTGCAGTCCGCCGACGACCGCGATCGCGACGTACACGAGATTGCCGATGAACATCATCGAGGGCATGATCACGCCCGACAGGAACTGCGCCCCGAAGCTCGAGCGGTACAGCTCGTCGTTCTCGGCGCGGAAGTCCGCCTCGACCTCCTTCTGGTGGCCGAACACCTTCACGACCGAGTGGCCCGAGAAGGTCTCCTCGACGCGGGCGTTGAGGACGCCGGTCGTCTTCCACTGCTGCACGAAGAGCTTCTGCGAGCGCCTGGCGACGAGCACCGTGATGAGGATCGTGAGCGGGATCGTGACGAGGGCGATGACCGCCAGCAGCGGCGAGATGAGGAACATCATCGTGAGCACGCCGATCACGGTCAGCAGCGAGATGACGACCTGCGACAGCGTCTGCTGCATCGTCTGCCCGATGTTGTCGACATCGTTCGTGACGCGGCTGAGCAGCTCGCCGCGCTGCACTCGGTCGAAGTACGACAGCGGCAGCCTGTGCACCTTGTCTTCGACCTGCAGGCGCAGCCGGTGCATCGCGCGCTGCACCACCCCGTTGAGGATGCGTGCCTGCAGCCAGCCGAAGAGGCTCGAGAACACGTAGACGAAGAGCACGAGGGCCAGGATCCGCGCGAGCTGGTCGAAGTCGATGCCGGCGCCCGGCACGAAGTCCATGGCTGCGATCATGTTCGCCTGGTCCTGATTGCCCGAGGCGACCAGCTGGTCGATCACCTGCTGCTTGGTCGCGCCCGGCGGCATCTGCAGCGAGAGGAAGCCGGCGAACACCACATTCGTGCCCTCGCCGAGCAGCTTCGGGCCGATCACCGAGAGGGTGACCGACAGGATGCTGAACACGAGCACCACGGAGAGCCGCAGCCTGTCGGGGCGCAGGGTCGCGAGCAGTCGCTTCGCGCTCGGCCCGAAGTTCTGCGCCTTCTCGCCGCCCGTCGCCTGCCCCATCGGCCCGCGCCCGAGCGGCATCCGCTGCGCAGGTCGCCCCGGGCCGCTCATGCCGCAGCCTCCGCCGCGAGCTGGGATTCCACGATCTCCCGGTACGTCTCGTTGTTCTCGACGAGCTCGTCATGGGTTCCGATCCCGACGATGCGTCCGTGATCGAGCACGAGGATCTGGTCGGCGTGCTGGATCGTCGAGACGCGCTGCGCGACGACGAGCCGGGTCGCGTCGGGCAGGTGCGTATCGAGCGCGCGGCGGAGCGCAGCATCCGTGCTCAGATCCAGTGCCGAGAACGAGTCGTCGAAGATGTACGACTCGGGCCGCTTGACGAGCGCGCGGGCGATCGCGAGTCGCTGCCGCTGCCCGCCCGAGACGTTCGTGCCGCCCTGCGCGATCGGCGCCCCGAGCCCCTCGGGCATCGCGCGGACGAAGTCGGACGCCTGCGCGAGTTCGAGCGCGGTCCAGAGCTGCTCGTCGGTCGCATCATGGTCGCCGTATCGCAGGTTCGACGCGATCGTGCCCGAGAACAGGAACGCACGCTGCGGGACGAGCCCGACGCGCGTCCACAGCTCGTCGGGGTCGTACTCGCGCACGTCGACGCCGTCGACCCGGACGCTGCCCGCGGTCACGTCGAACAGGCGCGGCACCAGGCTTACCAGCGTCGTCTTGCCGGAGCCTGTCGAGCCGATGACCGCGGTCGTGGTGCCGGGCTCCACCGTGAAGGTGAGGTCGTGCAGCACGGCGTCCTCGGCGCCGGGGTAGGCGAAATCGACATGGTCGAACTCGATCCGGCCGGTGGGAGCGGGAGCGGATGCTGCGACCACGGGCGCCGACACCGACGGCGCGGTCTCGAGCACCTCGCCGATGCGATTCGCGCACACGGCGGCGCGCGGGATCATGACGAACATGAACGTCGCCATCATCACGCCCATGAGGATCTGCATCAGGTAGGTGAGGAACGCGAACAGCGTGCCGATCTGGACGCCGCTGTTCTGCACCTGGAAGGCGCCGAACCAGATCACCGCGACGCTCGAGACGTTCATGACCAGCATCACGGCGGGGAACATGAGGGCCATCAGGTTGCCGGCGCGCAGACCCGTCGCCATCACGTCATCGCTGGCGGCCTCGAAGCGTTCCCGCTCCTGGCGCTCGCGCACGAATGCGCGCACCACGCGGATGCCGCTCAGCTGCTCGCGCATGATCTGGTTGACGCGGTCGATGCGCTTCTGCATGAGCGTGAACGCGGGCACCATGCGCCACACGATGAGCCCGACGATCACCAGCAGCACCGGGATCGCGACCGCCATCAGCCACGACAGGCCGGCGTCCTGGCTGATCGCCATGATGACGCCGCCGATCGCGAGCATCGGCGCCGAGATCATGAGCGTCGCCGACACCTGCACCAGCATCTGCACCTGCTGCACGTCGTTCGTGTTGCGGGTGATGAGCGAAGGCGCGCCGAACTGGCCGACCTCGCGCTGCGAGAACGCCACGACCCGATGGAACAGGTCGCCGCGCAGGTCGCGGCCCATGCCCATCGCGAGGCGCGACCCGAAATACACCGCGACGA
>DATEOM010000321.1:0-3289 GCA_035274105.1 Microbacterium sp. | reverse complement strand
CCACGGCATCAGCGGGCGCTCGACGAACCACGGGGGCATCGTGATCGACCTCCGCCGCCTCGACGGGATCGAGGTGCTCGACGTCGGCCGCCGGCTCGTGCGCATCGGGCCGGGAGCGCGCTGGGCGCAGGTGGCTGCGGCGCTCGGCAAGCACGGCTGGGCCCTGACGTCGGGCGACTACGGCGGCGTCGGTGTCGGCGGGCTCGCGACAGCGGGCGGCATCGGTCTGCTGGCCCGCGAGCACGGCCTCACGATCGACCACCTGCGCGCCGCCGAGGTGGTGCTCGCCGACGGCTCGATCGTGCGGACCGATGCCGAGACCCACCCCGACCTCTTCTGGGCGATCCGCGGCGCCGGCGCCAACGTCGGCATCGTCACGGCGTTCGAGTTCGAGGTCGACGAGGTCGGCCAGGTGGGGTACGCCCAGCTCGCGTTCCAGGTCGACGACGTCGCCGGGTTCCTCGAGGGCTACGGCCGCATCGTCGAGTCCTCGCCGCGCGACCTCACGCTATTCCTTCTGACCGGCGGACCGCGGCCGGGTCAGCCGCAGCCTGGCCGCCGGCAGCCCTCCGAGTACATCGTGCAGCTCTACGGCATCGTCGACTCCGACGACCCCGACACGATCATCGCGCGCTTGCAGCCATTCGCCGAGCTCGCGCCGCTCGTGCAGCAGTCGGTGCAGCTCACCACCTACCCGCAGATCATGGCGAACGCCGATCTCGGTCCGCAGCACGGCGCCGGCGAGCCGCACTCCCGCTCGGGTCTGATCGAACATGTCACGCCCGCGTTCGCGGAGGCGGTGGAACGGATGCTGCGATCCGGCGCCGTGCCGTTCTTCCAGCTGCGCGCGGTCGGCGGGGCGGTGGCCGACGTCGCGGAGGACGCGACGGCGTACGCCCATCGCTCGGCGAACTTCTCGGTCGCCGCGCTGGGCTCGCACGCCGACCGGCTCGACGCGCAGTGGCGCACGCTGGCCGACCACGTCGACGGCATGTACCTGAGCTTCGACTCGTCCGAGCGGCCGGAGAGGATCGCCGAGGCCTTCCCGCCCGCGACGCTCGACCGCCTGCGCCGCGTGAAGGCGGTCTACGACCCGACGTGCGTCTTCCGCGACAACTTCGCGATCGAGCCTGCGGCGTCCGACGCGGCCTGAGCCCGCAGCATCCGTCCCCCGTCCTTTGCCTTTTCCGGGTTTGGGGCGCATTCTCTCCGTTGGGGCGCAGATTCTCCGCCCCAACGGATGAATCGCGCCCCAAGCCCGAGGTGACGGACGGATCGCGCCCCAAGCCCGGGGTGGCGGACGGATCGCGCCCCAAGCCCGGGGTGGCGGACGGATCGCGCCCCAAACCCGGGGTGGCGGACGGATCGCGCCCCGAACCCGGGGGCGGCACGGGATCGAGCAGGATTCAGGAAGCGCGGTGTCCGGGTTGGCGGGCATACTCGTCGGCATGGCATCGGACTCCCACATCGCTGATTCGCACGAAGTCATCCGCGTCGTCGGCGCCCGCGAGAACAACCTCAAAGACGTCTCGGTCGACATCCCGAAGCGGCGGCTCACCGTGTTCACCGGAGTGAGCGGGTCGGGCAAGTCGTCGCTGGTGTTCGGCACGATCGCGAACGAGTCGCAGCGCCTCATCAACGAGACGTACCCGACGTTCGTGCAGCAGTTCATGGGGCAGCTGAGCCGCCCCGAGGTCGACGCCCTCGAGAACGTGAGCCCGGCGATCATCGTCGACCAGGAGCGCATGGGCTCGAACGCGCGATCCACGGTGGGCACCGCGACCGACGCGCACGCCATGCTGCGGCTGCTGTTCAGCCGCATCGGGCAGCCGCACGTCGGCTCGCCGCAGGCGTTCTCGTTCAACATCCCGTCGGTCTCGGGGGCCGGTGCCATCACCCTCGAGAAGGGCGGCAAGCAGGTCAAGGAGCGCCGCTCGTTCGAGATCACGGGCGGCATGTGCCCGCGCTGCGAGGGGCTGGGCGAGGTGAGCGACGTCGACCTCGACGAGCTCTACGACAAGACGAAGTCGCTGCAGGACGGCGCGATCCAGGTGCCGGGCTACAACCCCGACGGCTGGATGGTGAAGGGGTTCTCCGAGTCGGGCTTCGTCGACCCGGCGAAGCCGATCCAGGACTACACCGACCAGGAGCGCGCCGACTTCCTCTACAAGGAGCCGACCAAGGTCAAGATCAACGGCATCAACATGACCTACGAGGGTCTCGTGCCGAAGATCACGAAGTCCATGCTCCAGAAGGACCGCGAGTCGCTGCAGCCCCACGTCCGCGCGTTCGTCGATCGCGCCGTCAAGTTCCTGCCGTGCCCCGACTGCGGCGGCACGCGTCTCAACGAGGGGGCGCGGTCGTCGAAGATCAACGGGACGAGCATCGCGGATGCTGCGGCCATGCAGATCACGGACCTCGCGGCGTGGCTCGACACGGTGACCGACCCGTCGGTGGCCCCGCTCATGGTGGGCCTGCGCCAGACGATCGCCTCGTTCATCGACATCGGCCTGGGCTACCTCTCGCTCGACCGCTCGTCGGGCACGCTCTCGGGCGGCGAGGCGCAGCGCACCAAGATGATCCGGCACCTCGGGTCGGCCCTGACCGACATCAGCTACGTCTTCGACGAGCCCACGGCGGGTCTGCATCCCCACGACATCCAGCGCATGAACCGGCTGCTGAAGCTGCTGCGCGACAAGGGCAACACGGTGCTCGTGGTCGAGCACAAGCCCGAGGTGATCGAGATCGCCGACCACATCGTCGATCTCGGGCCGGGCGCCGGTCGCTCGGGCGGTGAGGTGCAGTACGAGGGCGATGTCGAGGGCCTCCGCACCTCCGGCACCATCACCGGGCGCCACCTGGGCGACCGCGCGCGGCTCAAGGACTCGACGCGCACCGCGAAAGGCGCGCTCGAGATCCGCGGTGCGACCCAGCACAACCTCAAGGAGGTCGACGTCGACGTGCCGCTCGGCATCCTCACCGTCGTCACCGGCGTCGCGGGGTCGGGCAAGTCCTCGCTCATCCACGGCAATGTGCCGGGCTTCGACGACGTCGTGGTCGTCGACCAGTCCCCGATCAAGGGCAACCGGCGCTCGAGCCCCGCGACCTACACCGGCATCCTCGACACGATCCGCTCCGCGTTCGCGAAGGCGAACGGCGTGAAGCCGGCGCTCTTCAGCGCCAACTCCGAGGGCGCGTGCCCCGCCTGCCGCGGCCTCGGCGTGATCATCACGAACCTCGGCTTCACGCAGACCGTCGAGACGCTGTGCGAACTGTGCGAGGGATCAGG
>DATEOM010000320.1:0-2143 GCA_035274105.1 Microbacterium sp. | reverse complement strand
GGCGCTGCGCGCCTCGGCGCCCGCCGGCATCGAAGACCCCAACGTCGTCGTGCTGACGCCCGGCGTCTACAACTCCGCGTACTTCGAGCACACGCTGCTCGCCCGCCTGATGGGCGTCGAGCTCGTCGAAGGCCGCGACCTCCTGTGCATCGGCGGCAAGGTGTTCATGCGCACGACCCGCGGGCCCAAGCGCGTCGACGTCATCTACCGCCGCGTCGACGACGACTTCCTCGATCCGCTGCAGTTCCGCGCCGACTCGATGCTCGGCGCCCCCGGCCTCATGCTCGCGGCGCGGCTCGGCAACGTCACGATCGCGAACGCGGTCGGCAACGGCGTCGCCGACGACAAGCTGCTCTACACGTACGTGCCTGACCTCATCCGGTACTACCTCGCGGAGGAGCCGATCCTCAAGAACGTCGACACGTGGCGCCTCGAAGACCCGAACGCCCTCGAAGAGGTGCTCGACCGCCTCGATGAGCTGGTCGTGAAGCCGGTCGACGGCTCGGGCGGCAAGGGCCTGGTCGTGGGCCCCGATGCCTCGCCCGCCGAGCTCGAGAAGCTGCGGAAGAACCTGCTCGCCGACCCGCGCGGCTGGATCGCGCAGCCCGTGGTGATGCTGTCGACCATCCCCACCCTCGTGGAAGACGGGATGCGCCCGCGCCACGCCGACCTCCGCCCCTTCGCGGTCAACGACGGCGAGGACGTCTGGGTGCTCCCCGGCGGACTCACGCGCGTCGCCCTGCCCGAGGGACAGCTCGTGGTCAACTCCAGCCAGGGCGGCGGCTCGAAGGACACCTGGATCGTCGGCGGCTCCGCCCCCGGCCAGGTCGAGTACGGCCAGGGCGTCGCGGGTCTCGTCGCCGACCAGGCCGCGACCGTGACCGAGGCTATCCCGATCATCTACGACGCGCAGACCGAGCCGACGCACTCGCCGCAGGACCGCCCGCGCTCGCGCGTCGAGCAGCAGGAGCAGCAGCAGCAGGCCGCCGCCGGGGTCGCGGCATCCGCCCCTTCCGCCCCTCACCATCCGGTGAAACGACAGTCCACGGACGAGACCGTGGGTATCACCCCGGGTCTCGTCCGCCCAGTGTCGTCTCACCGTCGGTCCGGAGGGGGTGAGCGGACGTGCTGAGCCGCATCGCTGAGAGTCTGTTCTGGATCGGGCGGTACATCGAGCGCAGCGACGGCACCGCCCGCATCCTCGACGTGCACCTGCAGCTCCTCCTCGAGGACCCGTGGATCGATGAAGACACGGCCTGCCGGTCGCTCCTCAGCGTCATGGGCTCGGTCCCGCCCGAGGGCGTCGACCAGGTGCGCCGCGAGGATGTGCTGGCGCGTCTGGCGGTCGACCGCATGAACCCGTCGAGCATCGCGTACGCGCTCACCGCGGCGCGCGAGAACGCCCGCCGTGCTCGCGAGATCGTCTCGACGGAGCTGTGGGAGACGCTCAACACGACGAGCGCGCGGATGCCGCGGCGCCTGCAGAACGATCGCGTGCACGAGTTCTTCCAGTGGGTGCGCGAGCGCGCGGCGCTCGCCGTCGGCATCGTGGACTCGTCGACGAGCCGCGACGAGGCGTGGCAGTTCTTCACGCTGGGCCGCAGCATCGAACGCACCGACATGACCGCGCGCCTGCTCGCGACGAGGTCGCTGACCGAGGCATCCGGTCCGTCGTGGACGACCATCCTGCGCTCGTGCGGCGCCTACGAGGCGTACCTGCGCACGTATCGCGGCATGCCGAGCGCGCGCAACGCGGCGGAGTTCCTGCTGCTCGACCGGCTGTTCCCGCGCTCGATCATCTACTCGATCCAGCGCGCCGAGGAGTGCATGAGCGCCATCGACCCCCGCGCCGACCGAGTGGGGCACTCCAACACCGTGCTGCGGGCTCTCGGCCAGATCCGCAACGACCTCGAGTACCGGCCGATCTCCGAGATCCTCGGCGAACTGCCGACGCACATGGACCGGGTGCAGACCGTCACGCGCGAGGCATCCGAAGCCATCCGCGGGCGGTTCTTCCCGACGCAGGCCGAGCCCAGCTGGATCGGAGAGATCTCATGAAGCGCCTCCGGATCGAGCACCAGACCGGGTTCAGCTACCAGGGCGACGTGTCCGCGTCGTACAACGAGGCCCGCATGCTGCCGGG
>DATEOM010000319.1:0-3629 GCA_035274105.1 Microbacterium sp. | reverse complement strand
CGATGTCGCCGGCTTCCAGCGGCTTGACGAGCCGTGCGGTGAGGACGGCGGCGGCGGCCGCAGCATCCATCACCGCCGCATTGATCGTCGCCGCGACGTCGTCCCGCGCCGCCGTGCTGAGGGGGCTGCCCGCCTCTTCGGCGAGCCCGACCGCCTGCTTCGCGAGGGCCGCGACGAGCTGGCGACGTTGCTTGCCGAGGCGGGAGAGCTCGGCGGCGTCGAGGTCGTCCTGCGCCTCACGGAGCGCCGCCGAGAGCTCCACCGCGTCGGCCAGCTGGCCGTCGCGCGCCAGGAGGTTGACGGCCCAGGCGGAGACCGTGTGCTTGCGCAGCGCCTTGAGCCGCTTGGCGAGCGCCGGTGCCGCGAGCCCCGCGCGCGCGTTGCGCGCCGCGGTGAACTGCGCCGGCGGCAGGGCGTAGAGCTCCGCGGCGATCGCGTCGAGCTCTGCGTCAACGTCGGCCTGCGGCATCCGCCCATTCTCGCCGTCAGGACGCACGGAAGGGTAGATCTCGGCACGTCCGACGTGCGGATCTACCCTTTCGCGATTCCGACGCGCCTCAGACGATCTCGTAGAAGCGCCAGAGGCCGAACTCGGGCACGAGCACCCGGATGTCGCTCCACCCGGCCGAACGCGCGTAGGCGCGGAGGGTCGAGGGGCGCATCACGGTGCCGGTGCCGGCGCTCGGGCTGTGCGAGCGGCCGTCGGGCAGGCAGACGAACAGGCTGAAGCCATAGAGCAGTCGCTCGAGCTGACTCGCGTTCGCGGCGAAGCGCTCCTCGGTCGCCTCGTCCATGATGACGACGATCCCGTCGTCGGCGACCGCCGCGCGGGCCGCGGCCAGCACCTCCACGGGATGCGGCATGTCGTGCAGGCACTCGAACGCGAAGACCGCGTCGAACGGGCCGTGCTCGTCCACCAGCGCCGCGTCGCACAGCAGGAACTCCACGCGGTCGGCGACGCCCGCCTCCGCGGCGTTCTGCCGGGCCGCCTCGACCGAGGCCTCGTCGATGTCGAAGCCGACCACCCGCAGCTGCGGGTACGCCTTCGCGATGGCGATCGAGGACCAGCCTCCGCCGAACCCCAGGTCGGCGATCCGCGCATCGGGGCGCCGCAGGATGCCGTCGAGCCGCTCGATGCCCGTGAAGAGCGTGGGCAGGTCGTCGAACCAGGGCCGGTTCATGTCGGCCTGCGCCTCGCGGGCGTGCCGGCCGAGCTGCTCCCAGCTGACCCCGCCGCCGACCCGGTAGGCGTCGACGAGGGCGTCGATCTGACTGCCCGACGCCGCGGCCATGCGGGCGAGGGGTTCGAGGTACGACTGGCTGCCCTCGTCGAGCAGCACCTCGGCGACACCGGGCGCGAGGCGGAAGCGCCGGGTGGCGGCATCCGGGTCCTCGTCCGTGAGCAGGATGCCGCTCGCGGCCTGCTGCTCGAGCCACTCCCGCGCGTAGCGGGCGTCGGTCTGCGTGCCGTCGGCGAGTTCGTCGGCGGTGAGTCCGTCGGCCCGCGACAGCGCGGCGTACCAGCCGAGCTGCGAGCCCAGGTGCACGGCCATGAGGTCGAACCAGCCGAGTGTGGCGTCCATGATCCGGTCGGCGAACGCCGCGGTGGCGTCGGCCTCGGCGTCGGTCTCGATCTCGGTGGCGCTGATCGTCGTGGACATCGTCTTCTCCTTCACGAGTCGTCCGTCGGATGTCTGACCACGACGCTACGGAGCCGGCTGAATCTGTCGCTTCGGCAGAACCGCGCAGATCCGTCGCGCTCGTCTGCACCATTCGATGCAGGGCCGCGGCGGTCGCGCTCCGCGCCGGTCACCGCACCCGCATCCCCGGCTGCTCGCGCCACCACGCCGCGGCGGCCGTGCGCGAGCCGACGTCGAGCTTCACGTAGATGTTGGCGAGGTGCCGGCTCACAGTCTTCTCGCTGATGAAGAGCTCATCGGCGATCTGCCTGTTCGCTTTCCCCTGCGCGACGAGCTCTACGATCTCGCGTTCCCTGGAGGTGAGGGGGCCGCCGTCTTCAGCGGCTGCGGATCGCACGACCACCGGCGGTGCACCCAGCCGGTCGAAGATCGCTCCCGCCTGCTCGCGCAGCTGCGCGGCGAGGGCCTGCTCGCCGCGCAGCTCCTGCGCGGTGGCGAGCCAGCACAGCACGTTCGCCTGCTCCCACGGCTGGCCCAGGCGCCGGAAGCGGTCGAGGGCCTCGTGCAGCCGTCCGATCGATCCCGCGGCGTCGCCCGCGTGGATGAGGATCATTCCCCGGGCGTGGGCCGCCCACGCCTGGAACCCGTCGCTGCCGAAAGCCCGCGCGTCGTTCTCGAGTTCGTCGAGCAGCTGCTCGGCCTGCCGCGACCGGCCGCCCGCGAGCGCGATCTCGATCGCCGGGCGCAGCAGCCGGGCGCGGCCCACGCGATCCCTCGTCTCGAGCATGGCGGCGATCATCGCCGCGGCGCGCTCGGTGTCACCCTCGGCGAGCACCAGCAGCGCTTCGCCCGGCACAGGGTCGACGCCCGCCTCACTCGCGCGGCGGTACGCCTCGCGCGCTCCGGCGGCGTCGCCGCGGAGGCGCCGGATCTCGCCCAGCTGGTTCCAGCCCTCGCCGGCGACCCACGGGTGGTCGGATCCGAGGTCCTCGCACGCCCGCTGCAGCGCCGCTTCCGCAGCATCCCACTCCCCGCTCGCCGATTGCAGCTCGAGCCGGTGCACGCGGCAGACGCCGGCGTAGACGACGTGCGCGCCGCGCGCGGCGCACCACGCCTCGGTCGCGCGGGTCCAGTCGGCCATGCGGCGGAAGTCGGCGAGCTCGTGGCACACGTGGATGGTTGTGCAGAGCACATCGCCGCCCCACTCGGCGTCGAGCTCGTCCGACACGACGCACAGCATCGCCTCATCGAGCTGCGCGAACCCTTCCACCGTGCGGCCCGCGCGGATGGCGTGCATCCCGGCCATGACCGCGTTCAGCGCGGACACCGCGGGCTGGCGCAGCGTGTCGGCCAGCTCCCGCATGCGCGACACGCTGTCGGCGGACCAGAGCGCGCCGGTGTCGTCGAGGTCCATGCTCGCCGTGAGGTACACCTCGTAGGCATGCCCGCGGCCGGCGGGGAGGTCGGCGAGGACCCGCCGCGCACGACGCAGCCAGGCGATGCCCACCGTCATCTCGCCGCGGTTCAGGCGCACGAGCGAGACGACGAGCGCCGCCTCGGCCGCGCCCATCGCGTCGCCCTCGTCGGTCAGTGCCCGGAAGGCCGCTTCGAGGTGCGCAAGGCCCGCTTCCTGCCGCCCGAGCCACCACTCGCACGAAGCGAGGGCGCGCAGGTCCGCACCGGTGGCTGCGACGTCGCGGCGCGCCGCCTCAAAGGCCTCCCGCGCCGTCGCCCAGTCACCGGACCGATATGCCGTCCGTGCCCGATCGAGCGCGGCGACCGTGTCCGCCATGCCCGAATGCTACCGCCGTCGCCGCGCCGTCGGGGGTCGCCGCACGGCCTCGCCGGGCGTGCGCCGATATGCCGTAGAGCACCAGCATGATCGCCATCGTCGTGAGGTAGAAGCCGTGCAGGATCCAGATCGGCCCGAACGGCAGGCTCAGCACGTAGACCGTGTACACGGCGTTGCCGATGTTGCCCATGAGGAGG
>DATEOM010000318.1:0-2663 GCA_035274105.1 Microbacterium sp. | reverse complement strand
TCGACGTCGCTCGCCTGCTCGTCCCCGCCGCCGTCGTCGCGCTGGCTCGCGCAGGCGGTGAGGACGATCGCACCGATGGCGACCGTTGCGGCGCCGGTGAGCCAGCGCCTTCTCGCGGTGTGGAGCATGTGCTGTGCACCTTCCATGTCGTGTGGGCTCCGCTGCACATCGTCGTGAAGCAGAGGTGCGCGCAGCCCTCAGCGGGGAGTGATGCTCCGACGCTACCCGCGAAGCAGCCCATCGAGCATTACACCTGTGTCTCGATTGTGTTTCGACAAGGATGGATGCCGCGCACTGGGCGAACTGCGCCACGCACGGGCCGGCTCGCGAGCAGATGTGTCAGCCGAAGCGTGGCAGGCAGGCAGGGACGGCTAACGTGGAGCGCATGGCACGCGCGCGGGAGGAAGCATCCGTCCCCTCCGTCCGGCTGTCGGACGGCACACTCGCCCGCGTGGTGCGCTCGCCGTTCGGCGGCGGGTGGGAGCTCGACGTCGACGGCACGCCGCAGTCCCACGTCGACCTCGACGATCCGACCCACCTGCACTTCGAGTACGTGGCACGCATGGGCGCCGTGATCGACCGGCTGCGGATGCCGGGCCAGCCGCTCACCGCGATCCACCTGGGCGCGGGCGCGCTCACGATCCCGCGGTACATCGAGGCGACGCGTCCGGGATCGCGGCAGCAGGTCGTCGAGCTCGAGCCGGCGCTCTGGGACCTGGTGCGTGAGAACCTTCCTCTCCCCCGGGGCGCCTCGATCCGGGTGCGCATCGGCGACGCGCGCGCAGCGCTCGGGCGCCTGCCCGCGGGGCTCGTGGGCGCAGCCGACCTGGTCGTCTCGGACGTCTACTCCGGCGCGCAGACCCCGGCGCACCTCACCACCGTCGAGTTCTTCACCGAGGCCGCGCGCTTCCTCGCCCCGGACGGCGTGCTGCTGGTCAACGTCGCCGACGGGGCCGGCCTGGCCTTCGCCCGTCGTGAGGTGGCCACCGTGCAGGCCGTGCTCGAGCACGTCATCGTGCTCGCCGAGGTGCAGACGCTCAAGGGCCGCCGCTTCGGCAACCTGGTGATCGCGGCATCCCGCGCGCCCCTTCCGACCGAGTGGCTCCCCCGCCTCATGGCCGCGGGCCCGCACCCGGCGAAGGTCGCCGAAGGCCGTGAACTCGACGAGTTCGCGCGCGGAGCGCGGGTCGCGACCGACGCCGACGCGACGCCCTCACCCAAGCCCTCGGCATCCGTCTTCACCCGCTGACGGTTCATGGATGCTGCGACCCGGCGTGGCACGACCGCGACCGGGGAAGCGGCAAGGCAGACTGGAACAGGCCACCGGGCGCGGCGAAGGGAGTCAGACGTGAGCTACATCAGCGGGTACGACCCCGACACTCTTCGCGAGAAGGTGAACGCGAGCCAGTGCAAGGAGCGGCTGGAGGAGATCGGCGACCAGCGCAGCCTTCCGGCGCTGCTCGAGCGGGTGTGGCTGCTGAAGGTGCTGGACCGCCCTGACGAGGCCCTCGTCATCTCGGAGCAGTCGGTGCGCGTCGCGCGCATGGCCGGCACCCGCAAGGACCTGCTGCGGGCCCGCATCCTGCACGCCACCGTGCTGCAGGCCCGCGGCGCGTACGGCGCCGCCGAGCAGGAGCTCACGACGTGCGCCGAAGAGGCCGACGGGCAGCGCTGGGCCGGCATCGGCGCCTTCGCGTACCAGCACCGCGGCAAGGTCAACTACGACGCCGGCGACTTCGAGGCCGCCCGCAAGGACTTCAAGCGCGCGCTGTTCCTGCGCCAGGAGTCCGGTGCCACGGAGGACCAGCTCGAGTCGACCCTTCTCGCCATCGACGCCGCCGACCGGCGCCGGGCCGCAGCATCCGTCGCCAGCTGAGGTGGGCACCGTAAGCCGGAGTGTCGGAGATACGTTCTAGTCTCACGCACATGTCGGATCTGCATCGCGTGCGGCACTGGGCCGAGGCCCTCATCGCCCTCCACCTCGACGACTCGTGGAGCTTCGCGTTCGACAACGCGAAGCGCCGGGCCGGGCTGTGCGACTACACGCACAAGCGCATCAGCGTGTCGCGCTACCTCGCCGCGCGGTACGACGACGACACGAACCACCAGACGCTGCTGCACGAGGTGGCGCACGCGCTCGCGGGGCCGCGCGCCGGCCACGGCGCCCGGTGGAAGGCCGTCGCGCGCGACCTCGGGTATGTCGGCGGCACCACCCACAACGGCGAGACGGCGACCGAGCTCGCCCCCTGGATCGGCGTCTGCCCCGCCGGCCACGTCGCGTACCGTCACCGCAAGGCGACCCGGCCGACCTCGTGCGCGAAGTGCGCCCCGCACTTCGACGAGCGCCACGCCTTCACCTGGACCCGCCGCGAGATCACCCGCGCGACGCGCCTCGCGGCGATGACCCCGCGCGACGGACGTCAGTAGGCGACGAAGCTCCCGTCACGAAGGACCGGGACGACGGATGCCGCGTCCACCGCGGCCGCGTTCAGCACCTCGTCGCGCGCGTCGCGGTCGAGAAGCTCCTGCCCGGAGCCTGCGGCGGTGAGGAGGTGGCGCACGGCGCCGCGAAGGCCACGGAACGCCTCGCACGCGGCAGCGGCCTCGGGCGACGTGTGGTCGACGCCGAGGTCGCCCAGCGCATCGACGATCGCGCCGGCGCC
>DATEOM010000317.1:0-3220 GCA_035274105.1 Microbacterium sp. | reverse complement strand
GACGTGAACACCGAGATGATCGACGCTCTCGAGGCGGCCCGAAGCGCGCCCGACCTGTTCAGCCCGGACGGCTTCAACGCGGCGATCATGATCGTCCACGCCATCCAGGAGGGCAAGGGCGACGTCGACGCGATGATCGCGGCGCTCGAGGGCTTCGAGTTCGAGGGCCCGAAGGGCACGATGACCGTGCGCGAAGGCGACCACGCCCTCATCCAGGAGATGTACCAGGTCAAGCTCGTCGCCGACGGCGGCACCTTCGTGCCCGAGCTCGTCGACACGGTCTCGGCCGACGACGTCGCTCCCGCCGAAGCCGAGTGAACCGGGGCTTCGCGAAACGATGAGCACCACAGTCCCGTCCGCGCCCGTCGCGGAGACCGCGCGCCGCGGCTCTCCGTTGAAGATCGAGGGCCTCGGCCTGCAGATCGGCGGCGCGACGATCCTGGAAGACGTCGAGCTCGACGTCGCCGCCGGCTCCCTCGTCGGTGTCATCGGTCCGAACGGCGCTGGCAAGACCACGCTCTTCAACGTGATCTCGGGGCTCATGAAGCCCACCGCCGGCCGCGTCGTGCTGGACGGCCGCGACATCACGACGGCGTCGGTGCCCGCGCGGGCGCGGGCGGGACTGGGTCGCACCTTTCAGACCTCGAGCCTCTTCCCGAAGCTGTCGGTACTCGAGAACGTGCGCCTGGCGGCCCAGGTGTCGCTCGGCGGCTCGGGCTCGCTCCTGCACTTCCCGAAGCGGACGGATGCTGCCACCGAACTCGCGTCGGAGAAGATCGAGGCCGTCGGGCTCAGCCACAAGCGCGAGGCGCTCGCGGGCGACATCTCGCACGGCGACAAGCGCAAGCTCGAGATCGCGGTGCTGCTGGCCACCGAGGCGAGCATCGTGCTGCTCGACGAGCCCATGGCGGGCGTCGCCTCGGGCGATGTCCCCGGGCTCGTCGAGAACATCCGGCAGATGCAGCGCGAGAAGGGCTGCACGCTGCTGATGGTCGAGCATCACATCGACGTGCTCATGGGGCTCGTCGAGAAGGTGGCGGTGATGTACTTCGGCACGATCATCGCGTACGACACGCCGCAGCGCATCATGGCGGACCCGCTCGTGCAGAGCGCGTACCTCGGCACCGGATCGGCGGGGGAGGCGGCATGACCGGCCCCGTTCTCACCGTGCGGAACCTCCGCTGCACCATCGCCGGCCAGCAGGTCGTGGAGGACGTCTCGTTCGAGGTGCCCGCCACCGGCATCACGGCGGTGCTCGGACGCAACGGCGTCGGCAAGACGTCGTCGCTCCGTGGCATCCTCGGCCTCATCTCGCGTCGCGGCGAGGTGACGCTGGCGGGCGAGCGCATCGACGGACTTCCCACCCACCGCATCGTGCGGCGCGGCGTCGGCTACGTGCCCGAGGACCGCGAGGTCTTCTCGAAGCTCACCGTCGCCGAGAACCTCGCGCTGGCCGAGCGGCAGCGCAATCCTCGTCGCGAGTTCGTGGCGGAGCTCTTCCCCGACCTCGTCGCGCGCCGCGACCAGCAGGCCGGCACGCTCTCGGGCGGCCAGCAGCAGATGGTGTCGGTCGCGCGGGCGCTGCTCAACGACAACCGGCTGCTCCTCGTCGACGAGCCGACGAAGGGCCTCGCGCCCAAGATCGTCACCGAGGTCGCCGATGCGCTGCAGGAGGCGTCGAAGACCGTTCCGATCCTCCTCGTCGAACAGAACCTCGAGGTCGTGCGCCGTCTGGCGAATGACGCCGTCGTCATCGCCGGCGGGCGCGTCGCGCACGTCGGCAAGGCGCGCGACATCCTCGACGACGAGGACCTCACCCGCCGCCTCCTCGGCGTCCACGTGGAGCACGAAGACGCATGCGATGCATTGAGCGAGCGGAGCGAGCCGAAATGAGTACGTTGATCCTCACCCTCATCACCGGCGTCGGTCTCGGCGCCCTCTACTTCCTGGTCGCCAGCGGCCTCAGCCTCATCTACGGCCTGATGCACGTGCTCAACTTCGCGCACGGCGCGTTCCTCACGCTGAGCGCGTTCATCGGCTTCATGGTCGCTCAGGCACTCGGCACCGACTCGTGGGGATCGTTCCTGCTCTCGGTGCTCGTGGGCGCCGCCGTGGGCGCGGTGTTCGCGACGCTCACGGAGCTCGTGCTCATCCGCCCGCTGTACGAGCGGCACATCGAACAGGTGCTCGTCACCGTGGGCCTGTCGTTCGCCGCCGTCGCGCTGTTCGAGGGGATCTGGGGCACCGATCCCATCCACATCGGGGGCCCTCCGTGGCTCACGCAGACGACGGAGGTGCTGGGCGCCCGCATCCCCAACACGTACTGGGTGCTGATGATCGCCGCCGTGCTCGTGCTCGCGGCCCTCGTGCTGTTCCTGCAGAAGACCCGCTACGGCATGATCATCCGGGCCGGCGTCGAGAACCGCTCGATGGTGACCGCGCTCGGCATCGACGTGCGGCGCTCGTTCACCCTCGTCTTCGCCATCGGCGGCGCGGCCGCCGGAATCGGCGGCGTGCTCGCGATGCACTACTCGACGTTCGTGTCGGCGCACCTCGGGCAGACGCTCCTCATCTTCGCGTTCATCGTCACCGTCGTCGGCGGCCTCGGCTCGCTCACCGGTGCGGCCGTGGCCTCCGTCCTCGTCGCGGTGCTGCAGCAGTTCGCGAACTTCTACCTCGGCGGCACCGGTGACTTCATCGTCGTCATCCTGCTGGCCCTCGTGCTGCTGGTGCGCCCGACCGGAATCCTGGGGAGGAAGGCATGACCCTTCGACAGGCTCAGGGACCGAGGGCCACCTCGGGGCGCAGCATCCGTCCCTTCATCCCGGCCGTTGTCGGCGTGGTGCTCGTCGCGTTCATGGCGATGCTGCCGCTGCTGAACCTCTCGCTGCCCGGCATCCTGCCGACCCCGACGTACATGCCGGGCACGCTGGCACTGCTGTCGCTGTGCATGGTCTTCGCCGCGCTCGCGCTTTCGTACAACCTGCTGCTCGGGTCGGGCGGGATGCTGTCATTCGGCCACGCCCTGTACTTCGGCGCCGGCGCGTACGGGCTGGGCATCGCCCTCGAGCATTTCGGAGTGCCGCTGTGGCCCGGAGTCTTCATCGCGCTGATCGGCGGCATGGTGATCGCGCTCGTGACCGGCGCCGTGTCGATGCGGGTCTCGGGCATCCCGTTCGCGATGGTGACGCTGGCGTTCGCGCAGGCGGGGTCGGTGCTG
>DATEOM010000316.1:0-5454 GCA_035274105.1 Microbacterium sp. | reverse complement strand
ACGCCGAGCTCACCGACGAGGTCAAGCGTCTCGCCAACGTGCTCGAGGGGCTCGGCATCGGCCAGGGCGACCGCGTCGCGATCTACCTGCCGATGATCCCGGAGGCCGTCGCCTCGATGCTCGCGGTCGCGCGCATCGGCGCCATCCACTCCGTCGTGTTCGGCGGCTTCTCGGCCGACAGCCTGCGGGCCCGCATCGACGACGCCGGCGCCAAGGTGGTCATCACAGCCGACGGCGGCTACCGCAAGGGCAAGGTCTCGCCGCTCAAGCCGGCCGTCGACCTCGCCCTCGGCGACCGCGGCACCGGCGCGCAGGAGACCGTCGAGCATGTGCTCGTCGTCAAGCGCGGCGAGAACGAGGTCGACTGGGCCGAGGGTCGCGACCTGTGGTGGCACGACGTCGTGCCCGCGGCGCCTGCCGAGCACGAGGCGCAGGCGTTCCCTGCCGAGAATCCGCTGTTCATCCTCTACACGTCGGGCACGACCGGCAAGCCCAAGGGCATCCTGCACACCTCGGGCGGTTACCTCACGCAGTCCGCGTTCACGAACAAGGTCGTGCACGATCTGCACCCCGAGACCGACGTGTACTGGTGCACCGCCGACATCGGCTGGATCACCGGGCACAGCTACGTCACCTACGGCCCGCTCGCGAACGGCGCCACGCAGGTGCTGTACGAGGGCACTCCCGATGCCCCGCACCCCGGCCGGTGGTGGGAGATCGTGCAGAAGTACGGCGTGACCGTGCTCTACACCGCGCCGACGGCGATCCGCTCGTTCATGAAGCTGGGCCGCGCCATCCCGAAGCAGTTCGACCTGTCGTCGCTGCGCCTGCTCGGCTCGGTGGGCGAGCCGATCAACCCCGAGGCATGGATGTGGTACCGCAAGATCATCGGCGGCAAGACCGCGCCGATCGTCGACACGTGGTGGCAGACCGAGACCGGCTCGATCATGGTGTCCGCCCTCCCTGGCGTCACCGAGACCAAGCCCGGCTCGGCGCAGGTGCCGCTGCCCGGCATCTCGATCGACGTCGTCGACGAGGACGGCAGCCACGTCGGCAACGGCAACGGCGGGCTCCTCGTCGTCACCGAGCCGTGGCCGTCGATGCTCCGCGGCATCTGGGGCGACCCCGAGCGCTTCGTCGAGACCTACTGGGAGAAGTTCCAGAAGCAGGGCTACTACTTCGCCGGCGACGGTGCGCGCCTCGACGACGACGGCGACGTCTGGCTGCTCGGCCGCGTCGACGACGTCATGAACGTATCCGGCCACCGCCTGTCGACCACCGAGATCGAGTCGGCACTCGTGGGAAACGAGGCGGTCGCCGAGGCGGCAGTCGTCGGCGCGTCCGACGAGACCACCGGCCAGGCCGTGGTTGCCTTCGTCATCATCAAGCAGTCCTACCTCGACGCGCACTCCCCCGACGGCCTCGCACAGGGCCTTCGCGGATGGGTCGGCGAGCAGATCGGTCCGATCGCCCGCCCCCGGGATGTGTACATCGTGGGCGAACTGCCCAAGACCCGCTCCGGCAAGATCATGCGCCGCCTGCTGCGCGACGTCGCCGAGGGTCGCGAGGTCGGCGACACGACCACCCTCGCCGATACGGCTGTCATGTCGGTGATCTCCGCACAGGTCAAGTAGCGAACGACCCCGCTCGTTGAGCGAAGGGCGCTCTGGCGCCCGCAGTCGAAACGCCCCGGACCTTGCGCAAAGTCCGGGGCGTGTCGACTCGCTTCGCTCGCTCAACGAGCGGCGAGCACAATCAGGCGAACGAGAAGACGACCTCGACCTCGACGGGCGCATCCAGCGGCAGCACAGGCACGCCGACCGCCGAGCGGGCGTGCTTGCCGGCGTCGCCGAAGATGTCGCCGAGCAGCTCGCTGGCGCCGTTGATCACACCGGGCTGGCCCGTGAACTCGGGAACAGAGGCGACGAAACCGGTGACCTTGAGGACGCCGGTGAGACGGTCCACGCCGCCGACGGCTGCCGCCGCGGCCGCGATGGCGTTGAGGGCGCTCTGGCGCGCGTACGACTTCGCGTCCGCGGCCGGGACGAGTCCGTGACCCTCGCCCACCTTGCCGGTCGCCGGCAACGCCCCGGAGACCATCGGAAGCTGGCCGGCGGTGTAGACGAGGTCGCCGTGCGCCTTCGCCGGCACGTACGCCGCGACCGGCGGCACGACGTCAGGAAGGTCGATGCCGAGCTCGGCGAGGCGGGCGCTCACGCTCATGCTCACGCCTCCTCGAACTGCTTCGCAGCCTGGGCCGCAGCATCCAGTCCCGCGTTCTGCTGACCGCCGCCAGACGGGCGCTTGAAGTAGGCGACCAGACCGCCCTCGGGGCCCTGCACGACCTGCACGAGCTCCCAGCCCTGCTTGCCCCAGTTGTTGAGGATCGCTGCGGTGTTGTGGATCAGAAGGGGCGTGGTGAGGTACTCCCACGTCGTCATCGCGACTCCTCGGAGATGGGGGCTGGCGGCGGCATTCGGGGCTGATGAGGCTGGGAAACACCTTCGCGGGCGCGTGCCCGTCGGGGAATCGTCCAGAAAGTGCCCTTACGATCAACCCTATGCCTGATACCAAACGCACGGCCACCGGTGTGCTCGGCGGACTCGCCGGGCTCGTCGGCCTCAGCGCCGCAGCCGGTGTCCTCATTGCGGCGACCGTCACCCCCGCGGTCGCGATCACGAGCACTGCGGCCGAGCGCGCGATCACGATGTTCGACAATCTCCCGAGCTCGCTCGAGATCGACAAGCTCATGCTGCCGAGCAACTTCTACTACACCGACCCGGCGACGGGGCAGCCGTCGCTGATGACGCAATTCCTGGAGCAGGATCGCACGCCGGTCAGCTTCGACCAGATCAATCCAGTGATGTATGACGCGCTCCTCTCCAGTGAGGACCCGCGCTACTACCAGCATGGCGGCATCGATCTGATCGGCACCACTCGCGCGCTCCTCTCGAATGCGGGCGGCGCCAGCGAGACGCAGGGTGGCTCATCGATCAGCCAGCAGTACGTCAAGAACGTGCTGATCCAGAAATGCGAGCAGAACGCCGAGACAGAGTACGAGGTCGACGAGTCCGGCGAGCCCGTGCTCGACGAGAACGGCAACCAGAAGGTCAAGGTCTCGCGCGACCAGGCGCTGGTGAACTGCTGGTCGGACGCCACGACCGCGGAGGGCGCGGAAGGCTACACCCGCAAACTGCAGGAGATGCGCTACGCCATCTCGCTCGAGCAGAAGTACTCCAAGAACGACATCCTCCTCGGGTACCTCAACATCGCGAACTTCGGCGGCATCACCTACGGCGTCGAGGCCGCAGCCCGGCACTACTTCGCCAGCACCGCCGCGAACCTCACCGTGGCGCAGGCGGCGACCCTCGCCGGTATGGTGCAGAACCCGAACAACTACCGCATCGACCGGCCAGGCGGATCAATCTTCACGTCGGATGGCACGGCGTTCAACAAGGCACCCGACGGTGTCATCGACGAGGGCGCCAACCTCGCGGCGCTCGACGCCCTTGTGGCCTCGGGCGAGATCACTGAGGAGCAGAAGTTCGCCGCCGCGGACGGCTACACGTCGACGAAGGTGCGTCAGCTCTACGTCCTGAGCCGCATGCTCGATGATGGCAAGATCACCCGCGAGCAGTACGTGGAGGCCGCGGTGTGGCCGATCTCCCCGAACATCGTGGAACCGAAGACGGGGTGTGCCAACGCCGGTGGTGCCGCGTACTTCTGCCAGTACGTGAAGTACGTGATCCTCAATGACGCGGCGTACGGCGAGACGGCGGAAGCACGCCGCGAGACGCTGGAACGCGGTGGTCTCAACGTCTACACGACCCTCGACCCCCGCATCCAGATGCCCGCCGAGCAGGCCATGGCTGAATACGCACCGACCAGCGCCTCCATGCCGACCTCCCCCGACTACACCACGGGCCGTTTCGGTTCGACCACCGTGAGCGTCGAGGCCGCCACCGGTCGTGTGCTCGCGATGGCTCAGAACACGATCTTCAGCGAGGACGCCGCCAACGCTTCCGACTGGAATTACTCCGCACAGGTCTATGCCGGCGACAAGACATTCGGCGATTCGTCCGGGTTCAACGCCGGATCGACCTTCAAGCTCTTCACTCTCATCGATTGGCTCGAGAAGGGCCACTCGGTCAATGAGACACTGAACGGGTCGACGCGAGTCTTCAAGCGGATGAAGACGTGTGACGCCGATTGGGTCAACACCACCAACACCGTTGTGAACAACTTCAACAAGCAGCGCGGATACGTCGGCACGCCGATGCAGTTCACACGTGACTCGCTCAACACCGGCTATTTCGCCATGGCAGAGAAGCTCAATCTCTGCGACATCGGCAATGTCGCGAACAAGATGGGAGTCATCGACGCCTATCACAACAAGCCTGTCGACTTGAGCACGTTGACCTCGGTCATCGGAATCACGGCGGTGTCTCCTCTTGCCATGGCCGAGGCGTACGCGACCGTCGCCAATAACGGCGTGTACTGCCAGCCGCAGGCGATCGACCGCGTGACCGACGCCGACGGCAACGAGCTTCCCAAGCCGCAGCGAACGTGCACCCAAGTGATCGAGCCGCGCGTCGCTGCGACTGCGGCGTATGCGCTGCAGGGCGTGATGAACGGTGGCACGGGGGCCGCGGGAAGCCCGCGCGACGGCGTTCCGCTCATCGGCAAGACCGGGACGCACGAGTCGATCCAGTCGTGGCTCGTCGAGTCGAGCACCAAGGTCGCGACGGCGACATGGGCAGGCAACGTCCAGGGCGGTGGCGACATCTTCAAGACTTGGCACAACGGCAACAAGCTCTCCGACATCCGCTACCGAATCACGCGTGACGTCCAGGGCGCAGCGAACGACGCGTACGGCGGCGACAAGTTCGCCTCACCGGACGCGGATCTCACCAAGCAGGTGCTCACGGACCTGCCGAACGTCGTCGGCAAGTCGGTCGACGAAGCGACCAAGATCCTGACGGACGCGGGCTTCACGGTCGAGGTCGGCGGTCCGGTCGACTCCGACCAGCCTGCAGGCGTCATCGGCGCGCAGAACCCCGGACCGGGCAAGGTCGCGGGCGGCACCACCGTCACGATCAACCCGAGCAACGGGGAAGGTATCACCGTGCCCGACGTTGCGGGTCAGGCTCTCGACGACGCCAAGAAGGCGCTCCGCAGCGCCGGATTCGGCAATGTCGGTGACGGAACCTGCACGGCCGACATCAGCGTCGGCGCCCAGACCAAGGCCGGCGCGACGAACCCTGCCGCCGGCGCTGTGGTGAACCGCAACACGTCGATCACTGTGGACTACACCGCGGCGATATGCGGTGGTGCAGGCGCCCGCGGCCCTGGCAGCGGCGGCGGCAACGGCTAGTGCCCTCGACGACGACTCGCACCGCCCTCACCGTGCTCGGCACGGTGGGGGCGGTCGGCGCGGGCGCCGCGATCTGGGGC
>DATEOM010000315.1:0-3482 GCA_035274105.1 Microbacterium sp. | reverse complement strand
TGGGCGGCCGACCGCGACGCCGCCGCCGCCGATCAGGATCGCTCGTTGAGCGAGCGAGGAACGCGCTCGTTGAGCGAGCGAGGAACGAGCGAGTCGAAACGCCCCGAACCCGGCGCAGACAACGAGCCCGGAGAGCCCGTCGCGCCGGCGCCCGCCGCCTACGCCGTCGCGAGCACCGGCGTGATCGACATCGTGCCGTCTGCGGCGCCCGAGGACGCTGACGAGGACGTCGAGGCCATCGGCCAGGTCGACGAGGAACTCGCGGCGGAGCCCGAACCTGAGCCCGAGGCTCCGCGTGAGCCCGAAGCCTCGCCGGCGGCCGAGCGCGCCGCTCCCGACCCCTGGGCTCCGGAAGACGCCGACCCCGACGTCGAGGCGATCGGCGAGATCGACGGCGAGCTCTCGACCCCGGAGCCGCCCGATGGCGACGACGACCGGCCGTGGGAGCACTACGTCAAGACCGACTCCGACCTCGAGGCCGACGCCTTCTTCGCCGCCTTCGACCACACGGCCCCCGCCGGCGGATCGGACCCCGACGCCGACCCCGAGCGCAAGCCTGAGCCCGACGCCGAACCCGAACCCGAGCCCGAGCCCGAGCCCGAGCCCGAGCCCGAGCCCGAAGCATGGGTACCGCCCGAGGCTGAGGCCTTCGAGGACGCCGTCACCCACACCCCGCCCACAGACGCCGCCGAACCTCCGCACGAATCCGGGGACGCAGCATCCGTCCGCTCCGCAACGGATGAGAACGCCGATGCCGTCACCGCACCCGCCGACGAGGAAGGGGGCGACCGATGAGCCTCACCGCGGCGACCCGCGCCGAGAGCACGAAGCTGTTCTCGACGAGCATCTGGTGGATCCTCGCGATCGTCCTGTTCGCGTACGTCGCCTTCACCGCGGCGGCGCTCGGCTTCGTCTACGCGGCCGCCGCGACCGGGGCACTCCCCGGCGACGCGCCCCCGTTGCCCGAGGACGGCCTCGCCGCCACGCTGTACAGCACCGCGACCACCGTCGGGTACGTCTTCCCGCTCCTGGTCGGCACGCTCATGGTGACCGCGGAGTTCCGCCACAAGACCCTCACGCCCACGTTCCTGGCGACGCCCCGCCGCGGCCGCGTGCTCGTCGCGAAGCTCGCCGTCGGCGTGCTGATCGGCGTCGTGCTCGGCCTCATCGGCATCGTCGCGGCCGTCGGCACGTCGGCGGCGTTCCTCGCGGGCTTCGGTCTCGAGACCGACATCACCTCGCCCGACACCTGGGCGATGCTCGGACGGATGCTGCTCGCCTACGTCCTCTGGACCCTCATCGGCGTGGGCGTCGGCGCCCTCGTGCGCAACCAGGTGGGCGCGATCGTCGGGGTGCTCGTGTTCACGCAGTTCATCGAGCCGATCGGGCGCACCGCTGCCGCGTTCGTCGAAGGGCTCTCGGATGCCACGCGGTTCCTGCCGGGCGCGGCGAGCGATGCGCTGGTCGGTGCGAGCGTCTACGCGGCGACCATCCCGCAGGGCTCGGCGGACGCGCTCGAGTGGTGGGTGGGCGGACTCGTGCTGCTCGGCTACGCGATCGTGTTCGTCGTGCTCGGCCACCTGGTGAGCTGGCGCCGCGACGTCAGCTGACGCCGGCGGGTCAGACCGCGGGAGCCGGAGCCGGGGCCTTGCGCCCCCGAGGCTTGCGCTCGGGAACGACCGGGATCGTGCCGGTCTCAGCCGCGATGTCGACGACGTCGGTCGGCTCGGCCGCGAGCTCGACGCGCAATGCCTGCACGAGCGCGAGGCCGTGGCGCGTGGTCAGGATGACGCGCTGAAACTCCGGGTGACCTTCGAGGTCGATCACGACGCTCGGGCGGTGGCGGCGGATGATCGCGAAGTCGTCGCCGCCCGCCGAGCGCCACGTGCCCGCCGCGATGATGCCGCGCAGGTGCGTGCCGGGGCTCGGGATGCCGCGCAGCCACGTCCACGCGTCGTCGGTGAGCTGCACCTTGGTGATCGTCGAGCGCTCGATGACGACATTCCCCTTGCGGAATGACAGGGCGCGCTCCGACACCGACAGCACGACCTCGAGCTGCGTCGAGTCGAGCAGCAGGGTCACCATGTGCCCAGTCTGCCAGCGCAGGCGCTCGGAACCGGGGAGATTTGCTTACGGGAGGGCAACGATCCTTCGACCCCGGCGCCCGTTGGCGGTGCAAGACTGGATCGGTGACCGTCGTGTCCCCCTCCGTCACCGCGTCCTCCGAGGCTGCCTTCCCCGCCCGCGTCGACGCCGCGCTCGCGCGCGCCGCGGCCGGCGAGCGGCTCGACACGGCCGACGCCGAGACGCTGCTGGGTGCCACGGGCGCGCAGTTCGACCGTCTGCTCGAGATCGCCGGCGACCTGCGCGACGCGGGGCTCGCAGCATCCGGTCGTCCCGGAGTGATCACGTACTCGCGCAAGGTGTTCGTGCCGCTGACGACGCTGTGCCGCGATCGCTGCCACTACTGCGTGTTCGTCGACACGCCCGGCCAGCTCCTCAAGAAGCACAAGCCCGCGTTCATGTCGGCCGAGCAGGTGCTCGCCGTCGTGCGGCAGGGGCAGGCGATGGGCTGCAAAGAGGTGCTGCTCACGCTCGGCGACCGGCCCGAGGAGCGGTGGCCCGAGGCGCGCGCCTGGCTCGACGAGCACGGCTTCGCCTCGACGATCGAGTATGTCGCCCACATCGCGCACCTGGTCACCGCCGAGACGGGTCTGCTCGCCCACGCCAACCCGGGCGTGATGACGGCGGACGAGCTGCGGATGCTGCGCCCGGTAGCGCCGTCGATGGGCATGATGCTCGAGACGACCTCGCGTCGCCTCTACGAAGAGCCCGGGCAGGTGCACTTCGGCTCTCCCGACAAGGACCCGGCGGTGCGCCTCGAGGTGATCGAGGCCGCCGGACGCGGACGGGTGCCGTTCACCACCGGGATCCTGGTGGGGATCGGCGAGACCGTGCGCGACCGGGCCGAGTCGCTCGTCGCGATCCGCGACGCACACGAGCGGCACGTCGTGGACGGCCCCGGCGGCCGACAGGGGCACGTGCAGGAGGTGATCGTGCAGAACTTCCGCGCGAAGCCTCGCACCGCTATGCAGGGCGCGCCCGACGCGGAGCTGCTCGAGTACGTCGCCGCCGTCGCCGTGGCACGGCTGGTGATGGGCCCGCGGATGCGGATCCAGGTGCCGCCCAACCTGTCGGACGCCACCGAGTTCGGCCTGCTGGTGCGCGCCGGCGCCGACGACTGGGGCGGGGTCTCGCCGCTCACCGCCGACCACGTGAACCCCGAGCGCCCTTGGCCGCACCTCGACGACCTCGCCCGCATGACCGCGGAGCTGGGGTTCGAGCTCCGCGAGCGCCTCACCGCGCAGCCCGAGTTCGTGCGCGACGCCTCGACGTGGATCGACCCCGCGCTGCGCCCCGCGGTCGCCGCGCTCGCGGATCCCGAGACCGGCCTGGCCGCGGCATCCGTCCCGCCCGCCCTT
>DATEOM010000314.1:0-16529 GCA_035274105.1 Microbacterium sp. | reverse complement strand
GAGTGTCCCGGGTGGTCGAGGTCGGGTGCGATGCTCGAGACCACAGGGATGCGGCCCGCCTCGATCTGGTCGAGCACCGGCTGCGGGTCGACCTCGACGACATCGCCGACGCGACCCAGGTCGTGCTCGACACCGTCGATGACGACGCCGCGGCGGCGGCCGCCGAAGAGGCCGGCGTCCTCGCCGCTGAGCCCCGTCGCGACCGGGCCGTGCGCGTTGATCTTCGACACCAGCTGCGGGTTGATCTGGCCGGTCAGCACCATGCGCACGACCGAGATCGCCTCGGTCGAGGTGACGCGATAGCCGCCCTTGAACTCGCTGGGGATCGCGAGGCGGTCGAGCATCGACGAGATCTGCGGACCGCCGCCGTGCACGACGACGGGCTTCACCCCGACGTAGCGGAGGTAGGCGATGTCGGCGGCGAAGGCATCCTGCAGCTCCTCCGACACCATCGCGTTGCCGCCGTACTTCACGACGACGATCTGGTCGCGGAACCGCTTGAGCCACGGCATCGACTCGATGAGGGTCACCGCCCAGGCGCTGGCTTCGCCGGGATCGGTCTCTTGCAGATCAGTCATGATGCCTGCTTGTTCATGAGGAGTACGCGCTGTTCTCGTGGACGTAGTCGTGGGTGAGGTCGTTGGTGAGGATCGTCGCCGTCGCCACGCCCACCTTGAGGTCGATGACGAGGTGCGTCGCGCGCGGCGTGAGGTCTACCGCTTCGCGCGGGGCGTCGGGTCCGCCCGCGCTGCACACGCGCACGCCGTTCATCCACACGTCGACGTCGTACGGGTCGAATGCGGCATCCGTCGTGCCGATGGCGGCGAGCACCCGGCCCCAGTTGGGGTCATTGCCGAAGATCGCCGCCTTGAAGAGGTTGTTGCGGGCGACCGAGCGGCCGACCTGGACGGCGTCGTCCTCGGACGCGGCGCCCGTGACCTCGATCGTGATGTCGTGGCTCGCGCCCTCCGCGTCGCCCTGCAGCTGCTGGGCGAGATCCTGGCAGACCTCGGCGAGCGCGGTCGCGAACGCGTCGGGATCGGGATTCACGCCCGACGCGCCGCTCACCATGAGGGTGACCTGGTCGTTCGTCGACATGCAGCCATCCGAGTCGAGCCGGTCGAACGTGCGGCCGGTGGCCGCGCGCAGCGCCGCGTCGGCCTGCGCCGCTTCCAGCACGGCGTCGGTCGTGATCACCACGAGCATCGTCGCCAGGCCGGGCGCCAGCATCCCGGCTCCCTTCGCCATGCCGCCGATCGACCACCCGTCGCCGGTCGCGACCGAGCGCTTCGGCTTCGAATCCGTCGTCATGATGGCGAGGGATGCTGCGTCCCCGCCGTCGGCGGAGAGCTCGGCGATGCCCTGCGCGGTGCCGGCGAGCACCTTGGCGCGGAACACCTCGTCGCCCGTGCCGATCAGCCCAGTCGAGCAGACGAGGATGTCGCCGGCGCTCACGCCGAGCATCTCGGCGGCCTTCTCGGCGGTCTGGTGCGTGGTCTGGAAACCGAACGAGCCGGTGAAGCAGTTGGCGCCGCCCGAGTTGAGCACGATCGCCTCGACCACGCCATCGCGGATGACCTCCTGCGACCACAGGATCGGGTTCGCCTTCGCGCGGTTGCTCGTGAAGACCGCGGCGCCCACCTTGAGCGGGCCGCGGTTGACGACGACGGCGACGTCGGGCTTGCCTGTCGACTTGAGACCGACCGCGACGCCGGCCGCCTCGAATCCCTGGGGTGCGGTGACACTCACGGTGCGACACTCCTTTGATTTCCGTTGCCGACATCAGTGCGCAGAGAAGTCACGGAGCGACTCCGTTCACCGACAGCGCGGTGCCCTCGGGGAGCCCCAGCGCGATGTTCATGGACTGCACGGCGGCTCCGGCCGTGCCCTTGACGAGGTTGTCGACCGCGGTCACGACGGTCACCCGGTTCGCGGCGCGATCGATCGCGAGACCCATCAGGGCCGTGTTCGCCCCGAGCACGTCGGCCGTGCGGGGGAACTGGCCGGCGGGCAGCAGCTGCACGAACGTCTCGCCGCCGTACGCGGCCTCCCACGCGGCGCGGATCTCGTCGTCGGACGTGCCCGGTGCGATCGGTGCCGTGGAGGTGGCGAGGATGCCCCGCGACATCGGCACCAGCACCGGGGTGAACGAGATGCCGATCCGCCCCTCGGCCCCTGCAGCCCGCAGCGCCTGAGCGATCTCGGGGATGTGCCGGTGCGTGCCGCCGACGGCGTACGGATTGGCGGTGCCGAGGACCTCGGCGGCCAGCAGGTTCGTCTTGAGGCTCTTGCCGGCGCCCGAAGGCCCGACCGCGAGCACCGTCACGATGTCGGACGCGTCGATGACCCCGGCGGCGACACCCGGCGCGAGGCTCAGGCTCACCGTGGAGGCGTTGCAGCCGGGCGCGGCGATGCGGGCGGCGCCGACCAGCCGCTCACGCTGCTTCGCGCCCGCCACCGGGAGCTCGGGGACGCCGTAGGCCCAGGGCTCGTGGAAGTCGCCGCCATAGAAGGAATCCCAGTCGGTCTGGGACGTGAGCCGGTGGTCGGCCCCGGCGTCGATCACGAGCGGAGTGTCGCCGAGGGCGTCGGTGTACTGCCCGGACTGACCGTGCGGCAGCGCCAGGAAGACGATGTCGTGGCCGGCGAGCGACTCGGGCGAGGTCTCGCCGAGGGTGAGGTGCGCGAGCGAGCGCAGATGGGGCTGATGCTGGACGAGCGGCTGTCCCGCGTTGGAATGCGCGGTCACGGTGCGGATCTCGACGTCGGGATGCGCGGCGAGGATCCGCAGGATCTCGCCGCCCGCATAGCCGGATGCGCCGGAGACGGCGACCGAATATGTCATGGATTCCACCTTAGAGTCTGGGGCTGAGGGCCGGAGACGGCGACGCCCACTCGCGACGGTCCATGACGGACGGCGTGCGGGGTCGCCTAAGGTCGGCGCTCGCCCAGGTTCTCGGAGAGGCGGAGTCGGCGTCGGCGCGCGGGAGCGGCGCTCGGAGCGAGCGTCGAGAGTCCCTGGGTCGCCGAAGGCATGCGCCGACGATAGTAGTCCCGCGCCGCACACGCAAAACCGGGGCCGAATCCGGCCCCGGTCGCGCAGCGAAGGCGTCAGGCGTAGAAGCGGTACAGGCCGCGAGCCACGACCACCGGCTTCGTGCCGCCCTCGGTCTCGATGCTCTGATCGACGGTCAGCTGGTACCCGCCCGGGACCTCGGTGACGTCGACGACCTCGGCGGTCATGCGGATCCTCGCGCCGGCACGGGTGGGCGCCGGGAATCGGACCTTCTCCAACCCGTAGTTGACCTTGGTCTTCACCCCGGTGACGTCCACCAACTCGCCCCAGAACGGGATCGTCAGCGAGAGGGTGAGGAATCCATGGGCGATCGGACCGCCGAACGGACCGCTCGCGGCCCGCTCAGGGTCGGTGTGGATCCACTGGTCGTCGTCGGCGGCCACCGCGAAGGTGTTGATCTGCTCCTGTTCGACGGTCCGGTAGGCCGTGTAGCCGAGATCCGTGCCGACGAGCGTCGGAAGCTCAGCGAGGTCGACGATGGTAGTCATGCGGGCTCCTTCTCGGTGGGTGCGTTCTCGGCGGGCGGCGTCGCCTCGGGCCGGAGTTCGGCGGGGAGGTCAGGGAATCGCTCTCCGACCCCCTGGAGCGACGGCCCGAACGTCGGGTCGAACGAGTCCAGCAGCGCCTCATAGGTCCAGCCGCCGGTGCGCAGCTCGGTCACGACGGGCTCAGGGTGCGAGTAGATCTGCAGCCGGTCGCCGCCGATCCCGATCGCCTGCCCCGTGACGCCGGCCGACTCCGCCGACGCCAGGAACGCCACCAGCCCGGCGACGTCCTCGGGAGTGCCGAACCCGATCTCCTGCCGGAAGAAGTCGGGCATGACCTCTCCTCGCTCGGTCGCCTCGACGGCGGCCGCGAAGTACGGCATCGTCGCGGTCATCGCGGTCGCGGCCACCGGAATCACGGCATTCGCGGTGATGCCGGAACGCCCGAGCTCGAGCGCCCAGGTGCGCACCATCCCGACGATTCCCGCTTTCGCCGCGGCGTAATTGGTCTGGCCGAAGTTTCCGCGCTGACCCGTGGGCGACCCGATGCAGACGATGCGGCCGCCCTCGCCCTGCTCACGCATGCGCACCACGGCTTCTCGAACGGTCGTGAAGGTTCCGCGCAGGTGCGTCGTGATCACGTCGTCGAACGCGTCGTCACCCATCTTCCACAGCACGTTGTCCCTGAGGATGCCGGCGTTCGTGACGAGGGCGTCAAGACGCCCGTACTCCTCGATCGCGGCCTCGACCAGAGTCCGCGCGCTCTGCGTCGAACCCACGGCGGCGACGACGGCGATCGCCCGCCCGCCCTCTGCCCGGATCTCGTCGACCGCGCGCCCCGCGGTCTCGGCGTTGACGTCGTTGACGACGACGGCAGCACCCCGGCGCGCGATCTCCTTCGCGTATGCCAGGCCCAGCCCACGGCCGCTGCCTGTGATGATCGCCACTCGATCGCTGTTCGCCATCGGTCCTCCTCGACTCCGTCGACAATTCATTGGTTTTCTCAACCAATCAGTTTCACCGTAGCGTACCTGGGCGCCGGTGTTCCACTCCCCGGCCCGAGACCGCTACTCTTCCCCGATGAGCCACAGCGACGATCCCTCGCCGGAGAGCGTGAACTCGCTCGATCGCGGGCTGCGCCTGCTGCAGGCTCTGCGCGATTTCGGAACGATCCGGGTCACCGATGCGGCGGATCAGCTCGGTGTGTCGCGTTCCACCGCGCACCGTCTGCTCTCGACACTCGTGCGCCGCGGCTTCGCGATCCAGGACGACGGGCGCCTCTACCGTCCCGGCCCCGCCCTGGAGGCCGGCCCCGCGCGGCTCGAGTGGGCTCACGAGCTCCGCCTGCGCTGCCGCCCCCACCTGGCGAGGCTCGCGGAGCGCAGCGGCGACTCGGCGAACCTCATGATCCGGCTCGGAGTGCACATCCGCTTCCTCAGCACTGTCCGCGCCGAAAGCCCCGACGCCACGCTCGACCGCGAGGGCACGGTCATGCTGGCCCACCATGCCTCCGGCGGGAAGGCGCTGCTGGCGGAGCTCGATCCGGATCGTGTCGCGATGCTCTTCGGCGGGCGCGAGGCCGCTCGACTGCCCGCACAGGACCGCCCTGCCCTCAGCGCGCTCCACCGCGAACTGGCCGGCGTGCGGTCGCGGGGATTCGCCACGAACGAGGAACAGACGGAGAGGAACGTCCTCGCGGTCGGGGTGACGATCCATGATCACACGGGCGACGCGATCGGTGCGGTCAGCCTTTCCGCCCGACTGGATCGGGGCTCAGCGCCCCACACGACGGAGATGGCGGCGCTGCTCAGCGCGACCCGTGACGACATCGAACGCGACCTCGCCTCACACCCCCTCCGCCGCAGGCCGGAGCGATGAGCCGTCCAGCTGTCGCGCCGACTTGTCGGGAAAGCAGACCTTGCGAAGGAGTGCCCGCAGCATGTCGCGCTCGATCTGCGTGAGCGGCGCCAGAGTCCTGTCCGTCGCCGCGGCGAGGAGCGCGGTTGCCCGGGAATGCGCTTCTCGCCCGAGGGCGGTGGGCACGATGATCTTCGATCTCCGATCGTGGGGGTCCACCTCGCGGATCGCGAAGCCGTTCTTCTGCAGCTGGTCGACTTCACCGACGACCTGACTCGCGTCCAGCTGGAGAAGTCCGCCCAGATCCCGCTGCGACGGTCGCGCGTCACTGCACGCGAGAGCGAGCACCGAGTAGGAGCGCACGTTGAGCCCCTCCTCCGCCAGCGCGGCATTGGCCTCTCGGTTCGTCACCGCCCGGGCGCGCGCCGTCAGGAACGGCACCTCCTCGGTCAGCGGGGCGTCGAGGAAGCGGTCCGCGACGCCGGCCGCAGGGTTGGCAGGGGGTTCGATGTGGCGCCTGGGCACAGGGGGAACCTTCCGTCGGATGGTGTGCGGTTTTCCGGAGGATGGAACATCGCTTCTCTGGCATCATCGATGTGCTTGAATTTCACAACTACTTATCGACGATGATCGGAGTATGGTCTCATGAACGCGACCCGGATGCGCCCTACGACATGGTGACGCGATACGCCCCCGCCATCGATGTGGCAGCCCTGCACGCCATCGACGCGCACGTCCACGTCGATCTCGGAGAGGACGGGCACACGTCGCTGCCGACCGAGATCAACGACGCCGCGAACGCCTACTTCCGCGCGGACCCCGCGCGACTGTCGATCGATCAGATCGCCGGTCACTACCGCGAGCGCTCGATCGCCGCCGTCGTCTTCACGGTCGATGCCACGACGAACCTCGGCCATCGCCCCAACAGCGTCGAGGAGATCGCCGAGGGCGCCGCACGCAACAACGACATCCTCATCCCGTTCGGATCGGTCGACCCCCTGCAGGGGGACGCGGCGATCGATCGCGCACGGCGACTGGTGGACGAGTACGGGGTGCGCGGATTCAAGTTCCATCCGTCCGTGCAGGGGTTCGACCCGAGCAGGCGACGGCACTTCCCGCTCTATGCCGCGCTGCAGGAGCTGGGGCTTCCCTGCATCTTCCACACCGGGCAGACCGGGATCGGGGCCGGCACACCGGGCGGATCCGGCATCCGCCTGTCGTATTCGAATCCGATGCTGCTCGATGCCGTCGCGGCGCAGTTCCCG
The DNA here is from genome assembly GCA_035274105.1 of Microbacterium sp. Taxonomy (GTDB): domain Bacteria; phylum Actinomycetota; class Actinomycetes; order Actinomycetales; family Microbacteriaceae; genus Microbacterium. The sequence continues at coordinate 9,846 of DATEOM010000314.1, read as the reverse complement.
GAACTCACGATCATCATGGCCCACCCGTCCGTTCCGTGGCAGGACGAGGCACTGGCGATCGCAACCCACAAGCAGAACGTCTTCATGGACCTGTCGGGATGGTCGCCGCGCTATTTCGCGCCCCAGCTGGTGCGGCAGGTCGACTCCATCCTGCGAAGCAAGGCGCTCTTCGGCTCGGACTTCCCGTTGATCAGCCCGGACCGCTGGCAAGACGACTTCGCGCGGCTGGAGCTCAAGCCCGAGACGCGCGCCGCGGTGCTGAAGGACAACGCCGTGCGCGTGCTCGGCCTCGAGGAGGCTTCGCGATGACCACGGACGTGGAGGCGCGGCATCCGTCCCCGTCGCTGTATGAGTGGGACTCGTTCGACTTCTTCGCGACCCTGCGACCTGCGGAGCAGGAGCGACTCGTGCGTCTGCGCACGAGCCTTGACGAGAAGGTGCGCCCGGTCGTCGACCGCGCGTGGGAGGAGGGCGTCCTCCCCACTGGAATCATCGAGGAGCTGAGCGCCCTGCGCCTGCTCGATCCGTTCGACGACGCCCCTGGGGAGCTTCCCCGGCCGACCTTCAGCGGGTTCCGGAACTTCGAGATCGCCCGAACCGACGCATCCGTCGCCACCGCGTACAACGCACACGCGGGGCTGTTCCGCACGGCGGTGCGTCTCGGCGCAGGACCCGAGCGGTTCGCGGAGCTCGACCCGGCGATGCGCGACTTCACCCGCACCGGCGCCTTCGCGCTGACGGAGCCCGACCACGGGTCGGACATCGCACGCGGGATCGAGACCACGGCCCGGCGCAGCGCGGACGGATGGGTCATCGACGGACGCAAGCGCTGGATCGGCGGCGGGCTGAGTGCCACGACGCTCGCCGTGTTCGCGAGGGACGAACGTGAACGCGTGCGCGCGTTCCTCGTGCCGGCCGCCGCCCCCGGCATGTCTGTCGCGAAGATCGAAGGCAAGACGTCGCTGCGCATCGTGCAGAACGCCGACATCCGCCTGGACTCCGTCGTCGTGGCGGACGACGCGCGGCTCGATCGCGTGGAATCGTTCGCGGACGTCGCGGCGATGCTGCGCGTGATGCGCAGCGACGTCGCGTGGGTGGCCTGCGGCGCGATGGCCGGCGCATACGAGGCCGCTGTCGCGTACACCCGGCACCGTCGCCAGTTCGGTCGCCCGATCGCCGCCTTCCAGCTCGTCCAGGAGAAGCTGGCGCGCATGCTCGCAAACCTGCAGTCCTCGCTGGCGCTGACCATCCAGCTGTCGCGGCAGCAGGATCACGGCGTCTACCGCGACGCGGACTCGGCGCTCGCGAAGATGCTCACCTGTCTGCGACTGCGGGAGACCGTCGCCCTCGCCCGAGAGGTGGTGGGAGGCAACGGGATCCTCCTCGAGCACGGCGTCGCGCGGTTCCACGCCGACGCCGAGGGCATCTATTCGTACGAAGGGACCCACGAGATCAACGCGCTCATCGTGGGCCGCTCCATCACCGGCGAGGGCGCCTTCACCTGACACCCCCCGTCATCGCCTGACCTCACACACGACACATCCGCAGAGATACGAGGAGGTATCACGAATGTCAACGATCGAGAACACCCACCCGGATGCCCCGGACCGGACGACCCCCGAGCGCGCGCGGGAGACCCGCCGCGTCCTGGTCTCGAGCTACCTCGGCAGCGCCGTGGAGTTCTACGACTTCCTGCTCTACGGCACCGCCGCCGCGCTCGTCTTCCCCACCGTGTTCTTCGCCGGCCTCGACCCCGCCGCAGCCGTCGTGCTGTCGCTCGGCACGTTCGCCGCCGGATACATCGCCCGTCCCTTCGGCGGCCTCATCTTCGGCCACTTCGGTGACCGCCTGGGGCGCAAGAAGATCCTCATCGTCACCCTCGTGCTCATGGGCGTCGCCTCGACGCTGATCGGCCTGGTGCCCGGGTCGGCGGCCATCGGATCCTGGGGAGCGGTGATCCTGGTCCTCCTCCGCGTCGTGCAGGGCATCGCCGTCGGCGGAGAATGGGGCGGGGCCGCGCTCATGGCCATGGAGCACTCCACGTCGGGCAAGCGCGGCTTCAGCGCGTCCCTCGTCGCGGCGGGCGCCCCGAGCGGGGCACTGCTCGGAACCGCGCTGATGGGAGTGTTCGCCCTCCTCCCCGAGGAGCAGTTCTTCGCGTGGGGATGGCGCGTGCCCTTCCTGCTGTCGGCCGTGCTGCTCGTCATCGGGCTGTGGGTACGGGCGCGCGTGTCGGAATCGCCCGTGTTCCTGGAGGCGCTGGCACGGGCGGCCGAGACCAAGGCGGCGAAGCAGCCGCTGCCGGTGTGGTCGGTGCTGCGGCGCCCGAAGGTCCTCATCCTCGTCACGCTCGCGGCGGCCGCGCCGTTCGCCTTCCAGACCAGCATGGCCACCTTCGCCCAGACGTACGCCACGGAGGTGGGCGGCTCGCCGCGCTCGGTCGTGCTGTTCGCCTACTCGGTCGCGTCGTTCGTCTCCATCTTCACGGTGATCTTCGCCGGGCGACTCTCCGACCGGTGGGGTCGGCGGCCGGTCATCATCGCGGGACTCGTGCTGTTCGCCGTGACCGGTGCCGGGTTGTTCGCGATGTGGGGCTCCGGCAACGGCTGGCTCGTCGCGGTGGGCTTCACGGCGGGTCTCTTCTTCCAGACGCTCGCCTTCGGTCCGCTCGGCGCGTTCATCGGCGAGCAGTTCGCCACCGGCGCCCGGTACACCGGTGCCTCGCTCGGCTACCAGCTGGGAACCCTGCTGGGCGGCGGGTTCACGCCCGCCATCCTCGCGACCCTGTACGCCCAGAACACCGCGACCCTGCCGGTCGTGCTCTTCCTCGGCGGGGTCGCCGTCGTCAGCCTGGTCGCCGTGCTTCTCACGAGGGAGGGACGTCGCAATGACCTTGCAACCGTGCAGCACTGACCTCCCGGGCGAGGCGTCGACCGCCGGCGCGGCGAAGCATGCTTCGCCGGTGACAGCCGCCGAGCGGGACGAGGGCATCGGATCGTGGATCCACCGCCATCGCGTTCGCTGGGCGGGCAAGCTCGCCGTCGTGAGCGAATCCGGCGACCTCACCTACGACGAGCTCGCCGGGCGGATCGACCGGCTGGCCGACGCACTCGGGCGCCGCGGAGTGCGACGCGGCGATCGGGTGGCGTACCTGGGCGAGAACCACACGGCGTTCCTCGAGACGTTGTTCGCGGCGACATCGCTGGGAGCGATCTTCGTGCCGTTGAACACGCGCCTGGCTCCGCCGGAGCTGACCTACGCGCTGAACGACTCCGGTGCGCGGATTCTGATCCACGACGCCCCGCTCGCGACCGCCGCGCAGGCTGCGGTCGCGGGCACGGGGGTGACGCGGACGCTCGTGGTCTCGCCCGCAGAGACGTCGGCGGACGACGCACCAGGAGCCGAGAGATACGAGGCGGTGCTGCGCTCCGGTGCGGCGGAGCATGTCGGGCGGGCCGTCGGTGAAAGCGAGCCGGCCCTGATCCTCTACACGTCGGGCACGACCGGGCACCCGAAGGGCGCCGTCATCACCCACGGGAACCTTCACTGGAACTGCTTCAACGTGCTGGTCAGCTACGACGTGACGAGCCAGGATGTCGCCCTGATGATCTCGCCCCTGTTCCACGTCGCCGCACTCGCCATGGGGGTGCTTCCCGCGTTGCTCAAGGGCGCGACGGTGATCCTCGAGAAGCGGTTCGAACCGGGGCGCACGCTCCGCCAGATCGAAGCGCACCGCGTCACCAGCCTGAGCGGTGTGCCCACGACATTCCAGATGCTGTGCGAGCACGCCGACTGGGCCGCCACCGATGTGAGTTCGCTGCGCTCGCTCACGTGCGGCGGGTCACCTGTTCCGCTGCGCGTGATCGACGCGTTCGCGGCACGCGGACTGTCGTTCTCGGGCGGGTACGGCATGACGGAGACGTCGCCCGGGGTCAGCAGCATCCCCGCCCATTGGTCACGGGAGAAGGCGACCACGGCGGGCCTCCCGATGCACTTCGTCGACACGCGCGTCGTCGACGAGCACGGTTCGCCGGCAGAACGCCACACCACCGGCGAGATCCAGGTGCGCGGCCGGAACGTGATCCCCCGCTATTGGGGCAGACCCAGCGAGACCGAGGCGTCGTTCACCGCCGACGGCTGGCTGAAGACGGGCGACATCGGCTTCTTCGACGACGACGGGTTCCTCTCCATCACCGATCGCCTCAAGGACATGATCATCTCGGGTGGCGAGAACGTCTACCCGGCCGAGATCGAGCAGGCGATCCTCGAGATCCCCTCGATCGCCTCGGCGTCGGTGATCGGCGTGGCGGACCCGACCTGGGGCGAGGTGCCCCACGCGTACGTCCAGCTGGTTCCCGGCGAGATCTTCGACCGCGAGAGCATGGTGGCGCATCTGCTGTCCCGCCTGGCGCGCTACAAGGTGCCGAAGCGGTTCTCCGTGGTCGAGGAGTTCCCACGCACAGCCAGCGGCAAGATCCGCAAGGCGGACCTCCGCGCGTCGGCGAACGGCACCTGAGCCCACCCGTGCCGGCGGGATTCAGGCGCTCAGTAGCGCGAGCAGCTCCCGCTCGTCGGCACGCCTCAGGCCGGCGCGACGTTCGCGGTCGAGGCCGCGAACGCGCTCGTCGGCGAGCGCGCGCTCGAGTGTCTCGCGCAGTGGGCGCAGGCGGCCGCCGAGCAACCGGTAGGGCACGTTCGAGCGGGTCCAGAACCCCGGCATGTCGGCAGGCAGCCACAGCGGCAGCGAACGCGGCCCCATCCAGTACCCGACGTCGTGCTGTCGCAGCCAATCGTCCGCGGCGGGTACGAGGGCGCCGGAGTGCCCGGCCGCCTCGCGCGCCTCCGCGAACAGCCGGTCGAGGGTGACCGGATCACCGACGGCGTTCGCCACACCGCTCCAGCGCTCGCGGCCGACCCCCCGCGCGAACTCGGCCAGGTCGTCGACGTCGATCACCTGCGCGCCGCGGTCCGTCGTGTCGGGGACGAGCACGTCGGCGTCGGCCGCGAGCGCGAAGCGCCCGACCCAGTAGCCGAAGCGATCGGTGGGGTCGCCGGGTCCGACGATGAGGCCGGGACGCACGATCGCGGCACGGAATCCGAGTGCGGAGCAGACGGATGCCTCGGCCCGCACCTTCGCGCGGCCATAGTCCTCGTCCTCCCCCGGCGCCGCGGGTGCGAGCAGCTGAGCCGACTCGTCGGAGTCCGGCTCGTCGTTGTCGCCGTACACCGACACCGTCGAGATATACGTCCAGTGGCGCGTGCGCTCCCCCAGGGCCGCCACAGCCGCGCCGACGTGGTCAGCGTTCGACGACACGTCGACGATCTCGTCCCACTCGCGGAGAGCGACCGCGTCGTACGCGCTGGAGTCATCGCGGTCCGCGATCACAAGGGTGGACCCGTACGGCGCCTCGCGGCCGCCCCGGGCAAGGCACGAGACGGCGGCTCCGGCATCCGCCCACCGCTCGGCGATGCGCCCGCTCAGCCAGCCGGTCCCACCCAGCACCAGTACATCGGTCATGTCACCACCCAACCAGACGGGTCGGGACGCGGGGTCGGCTCCGCCGACAGCGGAACGTCAGACGTGCGCGCGGAGGAACCCGGTCACGCGAACCCAGGCATCAGCGGCGTCCGCCGGGTTGTACCTGCGGCCGGTGTCGTTGAAGAACGCGTGGGCCGAGTCGGGGTAGACGACCGCCTCGAAGTCGACGCCCGCCACCGCCATGGCCTCGGTCACGGCCGGAAGCGCGTCGATCAGGGCGGGATCGTGCTGCCCGTAGAGCGCGAGCACGGGCGCGTCGATCCGGTCGATGCGATCGGCAGACGGCGCAGTGCCGTAGAACGGCGCGACCGCTCGCACGCGGTCGTCGTGGGCGGCCAGGAGGAACGCATAGGTTCCGCCGAAGCAGAAGCCGGTCGCGGCGATCCGCCCGTCGATTCCGGGCTGCGCGACGAGCCAGTCGACCGTCTCGCTCAGCGCGCCGGTCGCCCACGTCGCGTACTCCGGAGCACGCATGCCCGACATGCCCTCGCGCATGCGCGGCTGGGCGGCGGTGCGCGCCTCTTCGTCGTCGCTGTTCATCAGCGCGAACAGCTCCGCCCCGAGCGCCGGAGCGACGCCGCCGTGGCTCAGGATGTCGGGCGCCGCGACGAGCCACCCCTCCGTGGCGAAGCGATCGGCGACATCCTTGATGTGGTCGACGAGACCCCAGATCTCGTGGATCAGCACGAGACCGCCGACCGCGTCGCCGGCCGGGCGCGCGATGTAGACCTCGAGGGCTTCGCCGCTAGCGAGCGGCAGGGTGATCGTCTCAGACATCGGGGCCTCCTGACCGGACCTCACTCACGAAGGGTGGCGCCGAAGCGCTCGGTCGCCACGGCCACGCCCGCGAGCTTTGCCTCTGTCGCCTCGGCCGCGGTGAGTGTGCGGTCGGGCGCACGGAAGCGCAGCGCGAACGTGAGGCTCTTCTCGCCCTCGGGCACACCCTGGCCGCGATAGTCGTCGACCAGTCGGACGGATTCGAGCAGCTCGCCCGCCCCCTCGACCAGCGCCGCGCGCACCTCGGCGGCCGGGAGGTCGGCGCCGAGCACCAGCGACACGTCCTGCGTGGCCGCCGGGAACCCCGACAGTGACGCCGCGACGACCTTCTCACCCGCGAGCGAGAGCACGAGGTCGAGGTCGAGCTCGGCGACGATGACGCGGCCCGGGAGGTCGGATGCCTCGGCCACGGCCGGCAGCAGCTCGCCGACATAGCCGACCTCGGTGCCGTCGACGGACAGCACGCCGGTGCGGCCCGGGTGGAGCGCTGCGCGCTGCCCCTGGGCGACATCGATCGCGACGCCCGCGGCAGCCGCGATCGTGCGGACCGCATCGAGGGCGTCGGCGAGCTCCGCCGCAACGGGCGCGACACCGGGCTGCTTCGCGACGAGGCTGCCCGTGAGCAGCACGGCGACGTGGCGGTGCTGGGGCGGGATCGAGGCGTCGAGCTCGGCCAGGGTCGCAGCATCCGGTCGCACGGCCAGCGGCGGCACGAACGGCGTGCCGTACTGCGCGCCCGGCTTCGGGAGGAACACCACGCCCGTCTCGAAGAGCGAGAGGTCCGTGAAGCCGCGTGCCACGTTGCGGTGCGCGACCTGCAGAAGGCCGGGCACGAGCGAGCGGCGCAGGAACGGCGACTGCCCGTCGAGGGGGTTCGCCAGCTTGACGCTGGGCAGATGCTGCCCCGAGGCCGAGCCATGGAGGTCGTTCTGCTCCTCGGTGGTGAACCCGAACGACGGGGTCTCGACGAAGCCTGCCGCGGCGAGCGCGTTCGCCACGCGACGGCGCCCCTGCTGCGCGGCGGTGAGGCCGCGACCGGACGGCGGCGTGGGCAGCACCGAGGGGATGCGGTCATAGCCCTCGATGCGGGCGACCTCCTCGGCGAGTGTCCACTTGTCGGTGAGGTCGGGACGCCACGACGGCGGGATGACCTGCCAGCCGGCGGCGTCGTCCTCGGCCTCGACGACCTCGCAGCCGATGAGCCGCAGCGCGGCCTCGATCTGGCTCGGCGTGTAATCGACGCCGATGAGGTGCTGCACGAACGTCGGCGGCAGCTCGATGCCGGGGATGAACACCTCGGCGAACAGCGCCGCACCGTACTCGTCGTCGCTGGTGCCGCCGGCGTACTCGACCATGAGATCGGCGACGCGGCGCGCGGCGACGAAGGGCACGAGCGGGTCGACGCCGCGCTCGAAGCGACGGGATGCCTCGCTCGGCAGCTTGTGCCGGCGGGCGGTGCGCGCGATCGACACGGTGTCGAAGGTGGCCGCTTCGATGAGGACATTGCGGGTCGCGTCGCCCATCTCGGTCGTGCCGCCGCCCATGACGCCGGCGAGGCCGATCGGCCCCGACTCGTCGGTGATGAGGAGGTCCTCGACGTCGAGCGTGCGGACCTTGCCGTCGAGCGTCTCGAGCTTCTCGCCGCGCGTCGCACGGCGCACCGTGATGCCGCCCTGGAGCTTGTCGAGGTCGTAGCCGTGGATCGGCTGGCCGAGCTCGAGCATCACGTAGTTGGTGATGTCGATGAGGATTCCGAGGGAGCGGATGCCGGCGAGCGACAGGCGCGCGATCATCCACGCGGGCGTGGGCTTCGTGGGATCGACGTCGCGCACGACGCGCGCCACGAACTCGGTGACGCCGGCGCGGCCGCGGATCGGAGCGAGGTCGTCGGCGCTGACCGGGAACCCGGAGCCGGGGGCCAGCTCTTCCCACGCGCGGTCGGCGGGGTCGCGGAACGCCGCACCCGTCGAGTGCGAGTACTCGCGCGCGACACCGCGGATCGACAGCGCGTAACCGCGGTCGGGCGTCACGTTGATCTCGACCGCGACATCGTCGAGGCCGAGGAGCGCGATCGCGTCGGTGCCGACGGGCGCATCGATGCCGAGCTCGACGAGACGGAGGATGCCGTTGTGCTCGTCGCCGAGACCCAGCTCGCGCGCCGAGGCGATCATGCCGTCCGACACGTGGCCGTAGGTCTTGCGCGCGGCGATCGGGAACGGGCCGGGAAGCACCGCTCCGGGAAGGGTGACCACGACCTTGTCGCCCACGAAGAAATTGCGGGCACCGCAGACGACGCCGTGCACGGCATCGCCGCCATCGGCCGCGGTCTCGCCATCGGGCGCGACGCGCACCTGGACCCACCGGATCGTCTTGCCGTTGGATTGCGGCTCCTCGACGAATTCGAGGACCTCGCCGACGACGATCGGACCCTGCAGCTCGAAGCGGTGCACGTCCTCCTCTTCGAACCCGACGCGCACGAGCGCCGCCAGGACGTCCTCGGGCGCAGCATCCGTCGGGACGTGGACGTACTCACGAAGCCAGGAGAGCGGGACGCGCATCAGACCACCATTCCGAACTGCTCGCTGAAGCGGACATCGCCCTCGGCCATATCGCGCATGTCCTGGACGTCGCTGCGGAACATGAGCGTGCGCTCGATGCCCATGCCGAAAGCGAAGCCCGAGTACTCCTCCGGGTCGATCCCCGCCGCGCGCAGCACGTTCGGGTTGATCATGCCGCAGCCGCCCCACTCGATCCATCGGGCGCCGCCCTTGAACGTCGGGTGCCACAGGTCGAGCTCGGCCGACGGCTCGGTGAAGGGGAAGAAGTTCGCGCGGAAGCGCGTCTTCGCCTCGGCGCCGAACAGCACCTTGGCGGCGTGGTCGAGCGTGCCCTTGAGGTGCGCCATCGTGATGCCCTTGTCGACGACGATGCCCTCGAACTGGGTGAAGACCGGGAGGTGCGTCGCGTCGAACTCGTCGGTGCGGTACACGCGGCCCGGGCACAGCACGTACAGCGGCAGGTCGCGCTCGAGCATCGAGCGCACCTGCACCGGGCTGGTGTGCGTGCGCATCACGAGGTGGCGCTCCACCGGGTCGACGAAGAACGTGTCCTGCATCTGACGCGCGGGGTGGTCGACGTCGAAGTTCAGCGCGTCGAAGTTGAACCACTCGTGCTCGAGCTCGGGACCCTCCGCGATCTCCCAGCCCATGCCGACGAAGATGTCGGCGATCTGCTCCTGGAGGAGGGAGATCGGATGCCGCGCCCCGACGCGCGCGCGGGCTGCGAGCGCCGTGATGTCGACGCGCTCCGCCTCGAGCTTGGCGGCCGTCTCGGCCGCGGCGAGCTCCGCCTCGCGAGCGGTGAACGCCTGGTTCACCCGGCCGCGGGCCTGGCCGACGAGCTTGCCGAACTCGGCCTTCTTGTCGTTCGGCACGTCGCGCAGCCGCGCGTTGAGCTTCGCCAGCGGCGAGCCCTCCGCGGAGTGCGTGGAGCGCGCGGCCTTCAGCGCTGCGGTGTCGCCCGCGGCCGCG
>DATEOM010000313.1:0-6702 GCA_035274105.1 Microbacterium sp. | reverse complement strand
CGCCGGGCCCGCCTGCGACCGCGTTCACGATCGACAGGCGGCACCACGGGCGCGGCGACGGCGGGCGGCGCGGTCATCAGTCACCGTTCCCGAGCTTCGACCAGGCGTCGTCCAGGGCGGACTGCGCCTCCTGCTGCGCGTCGGCAAGGGCGTCCGCCGCGGTCGCCTTGCCGTCCAGCACGGCGTTGACCGCGTCGAACATCGCGGCTTTGAATTCGGCGTCGGCGGGGTTGGCCGGCATCGAGAACGTGTTGTCGTTCGCCTCGTACATCTTCGACACGGCGGTGTCCCAGGGCTCGCCGCCCGAGGTCGTCAGCTCGCGGATCATCTGGTCGGCCGCCGCATTGGCGGTGAGGATGCCGGTGAAGGGCTTGTCTTCGGCCTTGCGGACTTCGATGCGCGCCTCGGCGGCGGCCTGCCATGCGTCGATCGACGTCATGGCCCGGGCGAACCGGCAGGCGGCTTCGGGGTTGGCGCTGCCACTGGGAATCGCCCACGCCGAGCCGGTCGAGTACGCGATCGTGTCGCCCTTGCGATCATGCACGGTGTCGAAGGCCATCGGCGCGTCGGGCGAGACGTCGTTGAGCACGTTGACGTACCACTGCTCCATCGGCATCGCGCCGAGCACGCTCGTCGCGAACTGGTTGCCCTCGCCGAAGAAGTCAGCGGAGTCGCGGTACGCCTTCACGGCGCTGAACCCGCCCTGGTCTTCGTAGATGGATGCTGCCCACTCGAGCGCTTCGATCACGTGCGGGTCGTCGAGCTGGGCCTTCTTCCCGTCGGGCGTGATGACGTCGGCGCCGTTCGCCTTCGCCCACAGCGGCAGGAACTCGGGCAGCTTGCTGTCGTAGCCGATGACCTTCAGATCGCCGCCGTCGCGCACGGTGAGCGCCTGATTCGCCGCGCTCACCGCGTCCCAGTCGGAGCCGTTGACATCGTCGATCGTGAGGCCCGCCGCCGAGAGCAGGTCCGCGTTCGCCATCGTGAGCTGGACGGTGTTGAACTCCGGGACGCCGTAGACGGTGCCGTCGAGGGTCACCTGGTCGAGCGCAGGCGGCACGAAGTCGTCCGTCGGGATGCCCTCGCCCTCGATGCAGCGGTCGAGGGGAACCACGGCGCCCCGCGCGGCGAGCGAGCCGATCTGGTCTCTGCTCGCGTAGACGATGTCCGGCGGCTCGCCGGACGCGACCGCCGACAGGAATTGCTGCAGGTCGAGGTCGCCCTCGGCGAGCTTGACCTCGACATCGCCCAGCTGCTCCTCGGCGTAGTCGACGCGGCTGGTCGCCACTTCGTCGACACCGGAGAAGCCCATCACCGACAGCGATCCGCTGAGCTCCGCGTCGGCGTCGTAGTTCGCTTCGTCATCACCGGCCCCGCCGGTTCCGACGGCGCATCCGGTGGCCCCGACCGTCAGAAGAGCAAGGACTCCGGCGGCCGTCCATCGTGTAGCACGCATGTTCGCCTCCTCCGCCCGGGAGAAGTGGGCGGTGGAGGGAGGTTATGGACGCGAGCGGCCGATCACCGAAGGGGTTGACGAACCGGCGATGGGAGCGTACTCGTGGGCGGGGAGTCCAACGACGCACTCCCGCAGATGGCGACCCGGATCACGGAGTACCACGCGGCTCACCCTTGCGCAATCCCGGCGAACCGGGAGCGCGGAGTCCGTAGCGTCGGCGTCATGACCCCCGCCGCGCTCGGCCTGCACCCCTGGCGTTCCTCCGCCGCGCGCTCCGTGACGGTCGAGGCGATCGACGGCCTGGGCACCGACGTGCGCGCGACGATCGACTGGGCGGTTCGCATCGGAAGGGACGCCCCGTTGCCCGGCGGCGGCCGGACCGCGCAGCTGTGGGAGCTCCTCGCTGAGACCGCACGACTCGACGTCGGCGCCGCCCGGATTCTCGAGCCGCATCTCGACGCGCGCGCGATCCTGTGCCAGGCGCGCCGCGAGGGAGTGGACATCGACGCCGCGCTGGACGCGGTCGGCGCGGACCGCGACGCGTCCTGGGGCGTCTTCGCCGCCGAAGCGCCCGGCGTGCGACTCGAGGCGACCGCGAACGGCGCGGACGGCTGGCGGCTGGACGGCACGAAACCGTGGTGCTCGCTCGCGGCGTCGCTGAGCCACGCCCTCGTGACGGCCTGGGTGTCTCCCGACGAGCGCGGCCTGTTCGCGGTGCCTCTCGGCGCCGCGGGCGTCTCCGCCCGCTCCGGCCCGTGGGTCTCTCGTGGGCTCAGTCAGGTGATCAGCGCGCCCGTCGACTTCGACGGCGTTTCCGCGGTGCCCGTCGGCGAGCCTGGCTGGTACCTGTCACGCCCCGGTTTCGCGTGGGGCGGCATCGGCGTCGCGGCGGCGTGGTGGGGCGGCGTCCTCCCCGTGCACGATGCGCTTGTAGCCGCGGCGGGCCGTGACGGCGCCGACCAGATCGCCTGGTTCTCTGCGGGGAGCTCGGATGCTGCGCTCTGGGCGGCGCGGGCGGTTCTGGCCGAGGCGGCCGAGGCGATCGACACCGGTTCGGGTGACGAAGACACCGCCACGCTCGCCGGGCGGACGAGGGCAGTGGTCGCGGACGCCGTCGAGCGGGTCCTCGCCCTCGCCGATCATGCGCTGGGACCCGGTCCGCTGACCTCCGACGAGGATCACGCGCGCCGGGTAGCGGACCTGCGGGTCTACGTGCGGCAGCATCACGGCGAACGCGACCTCGCCCGGCTCGGTCGGAGGCTCCTGCCGTGAGCGTCGCCTTCGATCACCGGGATCCCGGCACCTCGGAGGCCGACTGGGCGGCCGCCCGGCTGTGGGCTCGAGCGGCACCCCTGCACGCGTCTGCGACGCGGCTGATCGTGCTCGCCGCTCACCCCGACGACGAGACGCTCGGCGCGGGCGGACTCATCGCCACCGCAGCGGCGGCCGGGACTGACGTGTCGGTCATCGTCGCGACCGATGGCGAGGCCTCCCACCCGTCCTCTTCGATGGCCGAAGGTCTCGGAGTCCGGCGGCGACTCGAGGTCGTCGCCGCCCTGCGGGAACTCGCACCCGGGGCGCGCCTGCGGTTCCTCGGCCTTCCGGACGGGGGTCTTCGCGAGTCGACGGCGGCGTTGCGCGATGCGCTCCTTCTGGAGCTCGGCCCGCTGCCGCACGGCGTTCTGCTCGCGGTGCCGTGGTGGGGCGACGGGCATCGCGACCATCGGATCGCGGGTGAGACCGCCCTCACACTCCGCGGCCCGGGCGTGCACGTGATCGGCTACCCGATCTGGCTGTGGCACTGGGGTGATCCCGAGACCATCGACGCCGTCGTCGAGCCCGCTCGATGGCGGATGCTGCCCCTCGGCGCCGGCGCGGCCGACGCCAAGTCCGCGGCCCTCGCACGGCACGTGTCGCAGGTGGCGCCGCTGTCCGCCGCCGCCGGCGACGAAGCGATCCTGCACGACGCCATGCTGGCCCACTTCGCGCGACCGCACGAGCTGTTCATCGACACCGAGCCCGCACCGGTCATCGGGTCCGCCGACCCGGCGAGATTCGACGACTACTTTCGCGGCCGCGCCGATCCCTGGGGTTTCGAGACGAGCTGGTACGAGGAGCGCAAGCGCGCCGTCCTATTGGCCGCGCTCCCCCGTCGTCGCTTCTCGCGCGCGCTCGAACTGGGGTGCGCGACCGGCGTGCTGACGCTCGAGCTCGCCCACCGTGCCGATTCGGTGCTGGGCGTCGACGCTTCGCCCGCCGCGCTGATGCGCGCACGGGAACGAGCCGTCGGCGCCGACGCCGTCTCCTTCGAGTGCCGCACGCTGCCTGCCGACTGGCCGGAGGACTCCTTCGACCTGGTGGTGCTCTCCGAGCTCGGCTACTACTGGTCGGCGGACGATCTCGCCGCTGCGCGGGCTCGGATCGCGGCATCGCTGACCCGCGATGGGGTCGTGGTCGCGTGTCACTGGCGGCATCCGATGGCGGATGCCCCGCTGACCGGGGACGAGGTGCACGCCACCCTCGGCGAGGAGGCCTCCTGGACGAAGACGCTGCACCACCTCGAGCGCGACTTCGTTCTCGATGTGTTCGAGCGGTCCGCCGGCGGGGAGCCCCCGGCATGAGCCACCCCACGCATGCCGTTGCCGTGGTCGTTCCGGCGCACGACGAGGAGGCGCTGCTGGGCGCGTGCCTCGCCTCGATCGCTCGCGCCGTGGACGCGGCACGCGCGGTCGTCCCACGCATCGGCGTGTGGGTCGTGCTCGATGCGTGCACCGACGGCTCGGCGGGCATCGCACGCGCGGCAGGCGTCGAGGTGATCACGGTCGATGCGCGCAGCGTCGGCACCGCCCGGGCGGCCGGCGTTCGCGCGGCGCTCGCGGCGTTCGACGATGTTCCGGCGCGTGCGATCTGGACCGCGCACACCGATGCCGACTCGGTCGTTCCGCCGAACTGGCTCACGCATCAGCTTCACCTCGCCCGGCGCGGATCGGATGTCGTGGTCGGCACGGTGCGCCCCGACTTCCGGGACCTCGACGCAGAGCAGATCGAGGCCTGGTGGGCCACCCACACGCCCGGTGTCGCGAACGGACACGTGCACGGTGCGAATCTCGGCCTCCGCGCGAGTGCGCTCCTCGACGCAGGCGGCTTCGCCGACGCCGACGTGCACGAGGACGTCTGGCTCGTCGACGAGATCCGATCTCGCGGCGGGCGCCTCGTGGCGACGGACGCCGCGTGGGTGCGGACCAGCGGCCGGCCGGTCGGTCGCGCTCCGGGCGGATACTCCCGCTACCTGAGGGAAGACCTCGTGCCGCTCGCGCGGCGACTCCACGAGCCGCTGCCTTTGCAGCGCGACGACGACCGCTGGGAGTGCGACCCCTCCGAAGTCGCGTGACGCACACGGCGTCCGCCCGGTCGCCGACGAAGCGCACGCGTTCACTCGTGCTCCGGCAGGAGCGGGGTCGACCAGCCCGGGTCGCGCCCGAGTTGCGCGGCGCGCGAGACGGATGCTGCGCCGAAGCGATCGCGCACGGCATCGAGCACCGTGTCGAGGCGCACACCGTCGTCCCAATCGATCGGAAGCTCGGGCGGGACACTGTCGACGCGGCCGAGTTGCGACAGCGAGACGCCGATGAGGGTGATGCCGCGTTCTGCGATCTCGGGCTGCGCCGTGGCGAGCAGCCCCTGCGCAACGGCGAGGATCAGCGCGGTGCGGTCGGTCGGCGAGCGGAACGACCGTGACCGGGTGGCCTTCGCGTAGTCGCCGTACCGGAGGCGCAGCACGACCGTGCGACAGACGCGGCCGCCGTCGCGCAGGCGTCGGGCGAGTCGATCGACGATCTGCGTGAGGATGACCTCCAGTTCGTCGGCCGTGCGTGGCCGGGTGCCGAGCGCGCGCTGCGAACCGATGGACCCGCGGCGTTTCGTCGCATCCACCGGGCGCGGATCCCTCAGCCTGGCCAGCGCGTGGAGGTGCGCCCCCGCCGCCCTGCCCAGCAGCCGCTCTGCGGCCGCCGCCTCGAGCTCTGCCAGCTGCCCCACGGTGTGGATGCCGAGACGATGGAGCTTCTCGGCGGTGACGGCGCCCACGCCCCACAGCCGCTCCACCGGGAGCGGGAGCAGGAACTCCTCCTCGCGCTCGGGCTCGACCAGGAGCAGTCCGTCGGGTTTGCTGACGGCGCTGGCGACCTTGGCGAGGAACTTGGTGCGCGCGATCCCGACGGAGATGGGAAGCCCCACCTCCGCGCGGACCCGCGCCCGAAGTCGCACGGCGACCTCCTCGGGGGTGCCCGCGATGCGCCGGAGCCCGCCGACCTCGAGGAACGCCTCATCGATGGAGAGCCCCTCGACGAGCGGCGTCGTGTCGCGGAAGATCGCGAAGACGGCCTTGCTCGCTGCCGAGTACGCCTCCATGCGCGGTGGCACGACCACGGCGTCGGGGCACACGTCGCGCGCCTGACGACCTCCCATCGCGGTACGCACCCCTCGGGCCTTGGCCTCGTAGCTCGCGGCCAGCACCACGCCCCCGCCGACGATGACGGGCCGACCGCGCAGCGCGGGGGCGTCGCGCTGCTCGACCGACGCATAGAAGGCATCGAGATCCGCGTGCAGCACGGTCGCCTCGCCCCGCATGTCGCTCCCCTCGAACATCTGTTCGTAGATCGTCGCACCCACCGACGACATCAGCGGCCTGAGCCCCAGCCCCTACGCCTGTTGCGCGGAATCCGCCAGGGGGTCGCCGGATCTCCGGGACGTTTCTTAGCGTGGACATCGGAGCGACCATTCCGGTCGCTCTCCGAATCCATCCCTCGCATGAAGACAAGGAGCACTCATGTCCTCGAGTTGGGACGCCTGGGACTACCGTCAGTCGGTCGATCGCGGGGCGGGTTCCCGCGACCTGGTGGGCTACCACGTGCACGCCACGGATGGCGACATCGGAAAGATCGACGAGGCGAGCAACGACGCGGGCAGCAGCCGGCTGGTCGTCGACACCGGACCGTGGATCTTCGGCCGGAAGGTGATCCTTCCGGCGGGGACCGTCGAACGTGTCGACGACGAAGACGAGAAGGTCTACGTCGATCTGACGAAGGATCAGATCAAGAACTCTCCGGAGTGGGATCAGTCCACGACGGGTCAGGATGACGCGTACCGTGGCCAGCTCGACACCTACTACGGCGACTTCTATCGGTGACCGGCGCGGCGACGTGATGGTCGTCGCGCGTCCGGACTGAACGAAACGGGGTGCCGCC
>DATEOM010000312.1:0-5748 GCA_035274105.1 Microbacterium sp. | reverse complement strand
GGCAGCTTCTTCCGACCCAAGGGGGGCGGACGATTTCTCTTTCCGCAGGCGTCGCAATGCCTGGGTCTGGGCATCGCCCACACGCTCGGCGCAGCGGCTGCCGCCCCAGAGACCATCGGCGTCTCCCTCATCGGCGATGGCGGACTACTGATGAGCCTCGGCGAGCTCGAGACGGTGCTTCGCGAAGGTCGACCGCATCTGGTGGTGGTGTACAACGACTCCGCGTATGGAGCGGAGATCCACGTCGCGCGTCATCACGGATTGCCTGTCGACATCGTGCAGTTCCCCGACTCTGACTTCGCCGCCATCGCGACGGCGATGGGCGGCCGCGGTGCGGTCGTACGCAGTATAGACGATCTCGCCGTCCTCGACGACTGGCTGCGTGCGCCAGAGGGTCTGCTCCTGCTTGATGCGAAGATCGATAGCGACATTCCAGCGCCGCTGTGGCGAGAGTTCTTTCGCCCGTCCCCCGCAGCAGACGGGCACTGATAGCTCACGGCGAACGAGAAGGGGTGCGGAGGTTGACTCCGCACCCCTTCTCTGTATTTGGGTGAATCAGGCGGAGACCGCCGCCTTCATCTGCCGAGCGGCCGACGCGTATGGGGCCGGCTGGACAGTCGCGCGCACGGCGAGCTGGCGGTGCCGCTCCACTCGTGGCTTGCGCGATCCACCGTCGGGTTCACCCCATATCACCTGCACCTCTGTGCCGGGCGTGGCGTACTGCGGTTCCACGAAGGCGAGCGAAAGGACTGAGCGCTCGTTCATCGTGAAGCCGACGAGTGTCGACTGCCCGATGTAGTTCCCCTGCAGATCCTGCACCTCGTCCCGCTGAGGGAATCCGTAGTCCGAGACGGGCAACTCCATGTACTTGTACGGGAGGTTGTCAGGGTCGAGGATCGATGCGAATATCTTCGCGACATCCTCGCGGTTCCATACCAGCGTCACGCGCTCGCGCGTGGGGCTGTCGGAGAGTGCTCGGAGAGCATCACGGCCGAAGAAGTCGTGCTCGTAATCGATGAGTCGCCGGTATCCGAGTTCGAACGGGTTGACGTACCATTCGCGGATGTCCGAGCGATAGAAGCTGCCGGCGAGCTGATACTTTGCTTCCCAACTGTCCGCCGGCAGCCACTCACGGAAGCTCCGCAGGTGCTCCGCAGTGTATACCGCCGGGAGGGGATACCCGATCCAGCCGCTCTCGTAGCCGCTGCTGAAGTACGCTTTCGTTCCTCCGCGCCGCAATCCGTAATTCTCGCCCGCCGCGAGGACGGCGTTGCGCACCTTCTCCACGTTCTTCCATGGACCCGATATCTCCACGCCGAAGTGACCCGCCATGCCATGGCCGAGGGCGAGGACCTCCGTGCCAGCAATGCTCACCTTCTGGGTCCGGAAGAACTTGATCTCGGGCGCCTCGCCATCGACAGCTTCGGCGAAGATTGCCCGGGCGTTTGGGCCATCCATGCCGAACCGAAAGTTGCGCCGCTGTCCGGGATTGTCGGAGGTATTCAGGTCGTGCTCGACCTGAACGTCGAGACCGCTCGTCGCAGCCTGGAATTCCACCCAGTTGAGCACCGTCTTTCCGCTGATCAGCTCGAAAGTCTCCGAGCCGAGATCGTGCATGATGCAGTCCCCGATGATCTGCCCGTCCTCATTGCAACCCACCAGCTGCTTGGCGACGCCCGGCCTCAGATTGGCAAGACTGTTGATTGCCACACGGGACAGCAACTGGCGCGCGTCGGGACCCGACACGTAGATCTCGGGCATGTGATGCGACTGGTCGAACAGGATCGCCGTGTCGCGCCACGCGAGCTGTTCGTCCCGCCAGTTGGTGTGCTCCAGCGGAAGCGGCGAGAGCGCGGGATTCTGACGGCTGTGAGGACCGGGCGTGTCGTTGTAGAGGTACTCAGCGATGCTCGGCGCCGAGTCCAGCACGTCCTGAAGGCTGCGGTGATCGGTCATGATTCCTGACTTTCTGGTGGGGCGGACGCGGGTTCAACGAGCGTCGACGCTGGTCGTCGCTCGAGCCATCTTTTTGATCGCGGTGTAGACATGCGCTCGAAGGTGGGCGAACTCCGGCAATTCCTTGGTGGCAACCTGATCTCGAGGGTGTGGCAGGTCGACGTCGAGCGTCTGGTCGACGCGGGTCGGACGGTTGGTGAGGATCACGACACGATCTGCGAGGTACACCGACTCATCGATGTCGTGCGTGACGAACAGAATCGTCATGCCATACCTGTGCTTGAGGCTCAACACCAGATCTTCGAGATCTGAGCGTGTCTGAGCGTCCACCGAAGCGAATGGCTCGTCCATGAGCAGGATGTCGGGGCGATACGCCAGGGCGCGGGCGATTGCCACTCGCTGCTGCATTCCGCCGGACAACTGCCACGGGTAGCTCTCTTCGAAACCGGTCAAACCAACGGAGGCGAGCGCATCGCGCACGCGGTCCTTCTTCTCGGCCGCGGGGATCGTCGTGCGATCCTTCAGTGGGAACTCGACGTTGCGAGCGACTCGCATCCACGGATACAACGACCGTGAATAGTCCTGGAAAACCAACGCCATCTCGCGGGGCGGACCGTCGATGTTCTTTCCGTTCAACGAGATCGCGCCGCTGGTCGGCTTGAGCAGACCGGACAGCATCTTCAGCAGGGTCGTCTTGCCGCAGCCCGATGGACCCACGATGCAAACGAGCTCACCCTCGTCCACCTCAAAGCTGACGTCGTCGATGGCGACCACCGACGATTTGGGTGTGACGTAGGTCTTTGCGATGTTCGCGACGCGAAGGATGCTGCCTGCGTCTTGCGGCGGACGTGTCGAACCGTTGGTCATCTCGCTCCATTGCGTGCTCTCGCGCCGAGGCGCTCGGTCTGTATCTATGCTGACACGCGACGACGAGATTGCCAAGATTCTGGCAAAGCCAATTTGATTCCCACTGCAGCGGGCGCTTGACGGGAGGTTCGTCGGCGCGGATCATTGGAAGTGGATTAGCCGCTATTGGCAAAGGAGCCGCCATGCGAGACCCGGCCCGAGTGGGCGCGATCGGAACCACGACGTGATCGCCCTTCCCCTTCCCGACACCACCCGAGCCCGCGTGGTCTATGGCCTGGTCGGCGCGACAACTACGATTCTGATCGCCGAACTTCTCGTCCGCAGCGGCATCCTCGACTCCGACTATGTGCCGCCGCCCAGTGCCACACTGGCCGAACTTGCCAGGCTCGCCTCGAATCCACTCTTCTGGCAGAGCGTTGGCAACACGCTTCTCGGCGCTGCAGCGGGTCTGGCCATCGCGCTCCTAGTTGCACTGCCGCTCGGGTATCTCATCGGCACGAACAGCTACATCTATCACGCGACGCGGCCGATCATCGAGTTCCTCCGTCCGGTGCCGTCGGTCGCGCTCGTACCGGTGGCGGTGCTGATGCTCGGCATCGGCATCAACTCGAAGATCTTCCTCGTCGCCTTCGCGTGCACGTGGCCGCTGCTGGTCCAGACGGTCTACGGACTCCGCGCGGTCGACCCGACCCTGCTCGCAACGGCGCAGTCGTATCGGATCCCGGCGGCGACTCAGATCAGGTCGATCATCCTTCCAGCCGCGTCGCCGTATCTGGCTACTGGAATTCGGATCTCGGCCACCATAGCGATCGTCCTCGCCGTCACGGCAGAACTGGTGATCGGCTCTCCCGGCATCGGGAGGGATATTCTCCTGGCGCAGTCAAACGGAGCCTTCGTCACGTTGTACGCACTGGTTTTCGCGGCGGGCTTCCTGGCCCTGGCCGTCAACCTCCTCATCCAACGTGCGGAGCGAGCCGTCCTGCGCTGGCACCCGAGCCATAGGAGTACAGCGTCGTGACCGCCACCACCGCAACCCCCACAAGCGTGCCTGAGCGCGCGCTCGCAGCGAGCCGGCGGGCCCTCGTGCGCCGCAGCCGTCTGCGCATCGGACTCGAGATCGTCACCCCGATCGTCGTCATCGTGGCGATCTGGATCTGGTCGTCGAACTCGGGCATCTACTTCTTCCCCCCGTTGGGCGACGTACTCACCACATTCGCCAACACCTGGTTCTCGGAGCGCCTCTTCACCGACGTTCTGCCCAGCCTGCGGCGCATGACCATCGGATACCTGGCCGCAGCGGCAATCGGGCTGCTGTTCGGGATCTGGCTCGGCCAGTCCCCCCGTCTCTCTGCCGCCCTCGCCCCGGTTCTCGAGTTCATCCGAGCGATCCCCGCAGTGGCTGTCATTCCCCTTGCGATCTTCCTGCTGGGCGTCGACGACACGGCCAAGGTCATCCTCATCGCCTTCATCTGCGTCTGGCCGGTCCTGCTCAACACGATCGACGGCGTGCGAGGCATGGACGCCAACCTGCTGGAGACGGCCCGCGTGTACGGCATCTCCTGGTGGCGTCGCCAGACGCAGGTGATCCTGCCTGCAACGCTCCCGCAGGTGTTCGCCGGTCTGCGCACTAGCCTCGCCTTCGCGCTCATCATGCTGGTGACCAGCGAGATGCTCGCGAGCTCCAATGGGATCGGCTTCTTCGTGCTTCAGGCCCAGCGGACCTTCGCGATGCGGGAGATGTGGGCCGGCATCCTGCTCATCGGACTCTTCGGCTACGTGCTGAACCTGCTTTTCGTGCTGGTCGAGCGGCACGCCATAGATTGGCACCGCGGCGCGAATGAGGCGGCTGAGTGATGGCCGCCACGGAGGCATCGACCTCGCTCCGATCGATGCTGGACGGCTTCTCGCTCGAGATGACCCACAAGGACATCGCAGGTCTCGCCGAGGCGGCGGACCTGATCCCGCAAGGCACCCGCATCAACGTCACTCATCTCGCACACGAGACCCTCGATATGCGGCTCGAGACGGTGCAGGCGGCGCTCGCCGGGGGCTTCGTTCCGGTCACCCACATCGCCGCACGCCGCTTGGCCGACAACGAGGAGCTGGGGGAACTGCTGGGCCTCCTGCAACAGCTCGGGGCCGCCGACAATGTCTTCCTGATCGCCGGAGATCCCCCCGAACCGCTCGGACCGTTCGAGTGCAGCGCCGACGTCATCCGAACCGGACAGCTCGCCCGCCACGGTGTCCGGGTGGCCGGGGTGGCCGGCCACCCGGAGGGACATCCGGCCCAACCCTATTCCGTCATGGCCGGTGCGCTGCGCGAGAAGCTGGCACTGCTGCGGGACCAGGGCATCGAGCCGGCGGTCACCACCCAGATTTGCTTCGACCCGAAGCTCATCGTGCGATGGCTCGACGACCTTCGTGCAAACGGCGATGAGGCGCCGGTGCGGATCGGCGTGAGCGGGCCGGCAGCGAGCAAGCGGCTGCTGGGATACTCGGGACGCTTCGGCATCGGAGTCTCGCCCGACGTGATCGCCGCGTACGGCTTCGATCCCGATGAGGAATCCGGCACGGTCACGCCGGATCGCCTGATCGCGCGCCTGGACGGCCTCTTGGCCGACCGGCAGGAGAATACCGTTCGCGCCCACTTCTTCGCATTCTCGGGACTTCCGCAAACGACGCGCTGGATCACAGAGGCCGCCACGCGGTGACAAGGACGCCCCGGCCACGGGAATGTTCCCAGAGCCCCTCGGGGTCCCCGAGGACATCGCCCTCACGCCGTCCGCGGTAGCGGCTGGCCTCGCTGGCGCGCCGGTGGTCCGCTGCCGGGTCGACCGGCTTTCCGTCGTCGACGATCATGCCGGGCGGCATACGCCGCGCGCGAACCGCCGATGAGAAGGCCAGCAGCGCCCTCGCCGTGCACGA
>DATEOM010000311.1:0-3909 GCA_035274105.1 Microbacterium sp. | reverse complement strand
CTCGAGCGGGATCGGGCCGGTGGCGCTGGGCACCTGCAGCTGACGAAGGTCGTCGAGCGACGCCGGCGTCTCGGACGCGGCGAGGTACACCGTGAGCGACGTGTCGTCGATCTCGACCGTGCCGATCGACTGCGGCTGCATGGTGTTCGACACCAGCGCGCCGACCGCCACCTCCGAGAGGCCGAGCTCCGCGGCCTTGTCGCGGTCCACCGTCACTGCGATGTACGGCAGCGAGGCCGACAGGTTGCTCGTGACCTGGCCCACGCCGTCGGCTCCTTCGACGGCCGAGATCACCGCATCCGTCGCCTCGTCGAGAGTCGACGAGTCGGGAGCCGTGACGTCGATCGCGATGTCGGTCGAGCCGAACCCGCCGCCACCCGCGGCGACGGTGATCTCGCCGGCGTCGTCGAGGTCGGCGACCGCGGCCTGCACCTCTTCGCGCAGCGCCACCTGGTCGACGCCCGGGTCGGTGGTGATCGAGTACGTGATTCCGCTGCCGCCGCCCGAGAAGGCGTCGCGCAGGGCCGAGCCGCTCGAGCCGATCGACACCTGCACGGTCTCGATGCCGTCGATGCCGAGGAGCACCTCCTCGACCTGCTCGGCAGCGGCGCTCTCGGCCTCGAGCGAGGGGGCCGGGCCGATGTCCTGCGTCATCGTGAACGTGTTCTGACCGGAGTCGCCGAGGAAGTTCGTCTTCATGAACGGCGCGGCGGCGATCGTGCCGACGAGCACCAGCACGGCGAGGGCGAGCGTGATCCACGAGTGGCGCAGCGTCCAGCGGAGGATCGGCAGGTACGACTTCTGCAGTCGGCTCGGCGGTGCGGCCGGGTCCTCCGGGTCGACCGCGACGCCCTCGGCGTCGAGGATCGGCTTGCCGGGCTTGAGGAACCAGTACGCGAGCACCGGCACGATGGTGAGCGCCACGAACAGCGACGCGGTCATGGCGATCGTCACCGTCATCGCGAACGGACGGAACAGCTCGCCCGTGACGTCTCCGACGAACGCGATCGGCAGGAACACCGCGACGGTCACGATGGTCGACGCCGTGATGGCCGAGGCCACCTCGCGCACCGCCCGGCGGATCGAGTCGCCCTTGTCGGCGTCGCCGACGTAATGCCTCTTGATGTTCTCGATGACGACGATGGAGTCGTCGACCACCCGCCCGATCGCGATCGTGATCGCGCCGAGCGTCAGGATGTTGAGCGAGTAGCCGAACGCCTGCAGGCCGATGAACGTGATGAGGATGCTCGTCGGGATCGAGATCGCCGCGACGAGCGTCGAGCGCACCGACAGCAGGAAGATGAAGATCACGATCACCGCGAAGACGAGGCCGAGCAGGCCCTCCTTCGCGAGGGTGTCGATCGACTCCTGGATGTACGGCGCCTGGTCGAACACGACCGTGAACTCCGCCCCGTCGAGCGAGTCCTCGAGGTCGGGCAGCACGGCGAGGACGCCGCGCGACACGTCGACCGTGTTCGCGGCGGGCAGCTTCGTGACCGCGATCGTGAGCGCGGGCTCGCCGTTCACGCGCGAGATGGTGGTGACCGGGTCGGCCTCCTCTGCGACGGTCGAGACGTCGCCGATGGTCTTCGGGCCCGCGACGAACTGGTCGGCGGTCGACGGCACGAGCGGCAGGGCAGCGATCTCGTCGACCGACGAGATCTTCGCGCCGGTCTGCACCGTCAGCGTCTCATCGCCCTCGGTGATCTCGCCGCCGGGGAACAGCACGCCGTTCTGGTCGAGCGCGTCGCGGATCGCCTGCTGCGTGTAGCCCGCCTCGGCGAGGGCGGCCTGGTCGGGGGTGATCGTGACGCGCTGGCCCACGCCGCCGACGATCTGCGCGGCGTTGACGCCCGCGACATCCTCGAGATCCGGGATGACGGATGCCTCGAGCTGAGCCTGGATCGTCGCCTCGTCGTCGTAGCCGGTCACGGCCAGCTGAATGACGGGGAAGTCGTCGATGCTCGCCGAGATGACGTTCGGCTCGACCCCGGTCGGCAGCTGCGCCTTGATGCGGTTGATCGCCTGCGTCATCTTCTGCTCGGCGGTCGCGAGATCGGTGCCGTAGGTGAAGGACGCCTGCACGATCGAGGCGTTCGTCGTGCTCGTCGCACTCGTCGACTCGAGCCCGGGCACGCCCTGGACGGCGGTCTCGATGGGCACCGACACGTCGTTGCTCACGACCTCGGGCGACGCTCCCGGATACGTCGAGACGACGATGAGCGCCGGGAACTCGATCGAGGGGATCAGCTCCTGCTTGAGGTTCGTGAGCGCGAGTCCGCCGAAGATGGCGGCGACGATCGTGATGAGCGCGATGAGCGCACGGTTCTTGAGGCTCAGAACGGCGAGGTTCGACACAAGGAGGCCTTCGCTGGTGAGGTGATGCAGGGGGAGGGCGTGAGCCCGCACGATACGGAGATGTATCGGGCTTCAGTATTTCATGCGACTCTCATGAAACCGCTCCCCCGACCAGCAGGCCGAGCCCCGCGGCGAGCGCAGCGAGCGCGAGCGTGCCGAGGAGGTTGAGCGCGGCATGCCGCCGGCGTCCGCGCTGGGCGAGCAGCACGGTCTCGACCGACATGGTGCTGAACGTCGTGTAGCCGCCGAGCAGGCCGAGTCCGAGCACGAGCGACAGCTCGGGGGCGATCGCCGTGCCGAGCCCGGTGACCACGCCGAGCACGAACGAGCCCGAGACGTTGACCACGAGGATCCCGACGGGGAACCGCGCCGCCCCCGCGGCAGGCGTCAGCCACCGGTCGACGAGGTACCGCAGCCCCGCCCCGACGCCGCCGGCGAGCGCGGCGACCAGCAGCCACGGGCTCACTCGGCGTCCTCCGGGTACTCGATCTCACCCGGCCGGTCGGCGATCCGGCGTCCGATGAACAATCCGACGATCGCTGCGATGACACCCGCGATGACGGATGCTGCCGCCAGCCCCGCCGCGAGCCACGGCGTCGTGACCCACAGCGCCGTGGCCACCGCGAACGCGCTGTAGGTGGTGAAACCGCCCAGGACGCCCGTCCCGAGGAAGGAGCGGAGGACCGGCCGCCGGTCGTCGAGCCAGCCGACCACCACCCCGAGGAGGAGAGAGCCGACGACGTTGATCCCGAGCGTGACCCACGGCACCGCCGTCGGATCCGTCACCGGGTCGAGCACGAGCGAACGGGCGAGGACGCCGATCGCACCGCCGGCCACCGTCACCCCGAGGATCCGGGGATCGACGGGCTGCGGCATCCGTCCACGCTACTCCGCGAGCTCGACGTCCTCCGGAAGCTCGGGCTCGCCGCCGCGACGGGCGGGCTTCAGCAGGAGCGCGCGGATCGCGGACTCACCTGTCTTGGACAGATCCAGGAGATGCCCGTCGCTGTATCGGGCGAAGACGCGCGGGTCGATGTACGAGCCCCGGGCGACGGACGGGGTGTTGCCGAGGGCCTCGGCAGTCGCGCGCACGGCGAGCACCTCGGCGCGCTTGCGGTCGGTCTTGGTGTCGACGGTGCCGATGCGCGCGAGCGCCTCGGCGGCGAGGATCGTGCCGCGGAGCGTCCGGAAGTCCTTGGCGGTGAACTTGCCGCCGGTCAGCGACCGCACGTACGCGTTCACCTCGGCGGGGGTCAGCGGCACGCGCCTGCTCCCGCGCTGCCAGGCGAGCAGCGGCGAGCGCGGCCGCCCCGTCGCGAGCAGCTCGACCGCCGCGGCGAGCTCGGCGTCGTCGAGCTCCAGCAGCTGGTGCTTGCCGCTCTTGCCGGGAAAGGCGAAGGTGATGACGGATGCTGCCACCGCGGCATCCCGTCGCTGGAGGGTCGTGAGACCGCGGCTGCCGTGGGCGGCGAGATAGCGCTCCGAGCCGATGCGCGGCGCGGCCTCATCGAGGAGCCGGAACGCGACGGCGAGCACGCGTTCGCGGTCGAG
>DATEOM010000310.1:0-5483 GCA_035274105.1 Microbacterium sp. | reverse complement strand
GGGTTGGCCGTGTCCCACGCGTCGAACGCGGTCTGCCAGGCGGCGCGCTCCTCGGCGGCGCGGTCGGCGAGTGCGCGGGTGTGCGCGATCACGTCGTCGGCGACGACGAAGCTCTGTGCGGGGTCGAAGCCCAGCACCTCCTTCGTCGCGGCGAGCTCGTCGGCGCCGAGCGCGGAGCCGTGGATCTTGCCGGTGTTCTGCTTGCCGGGCGACGGCCAGCCGATGATGGTGCGCAGGATGATGAGCGACGGCTTCGCGGTCTCGCCCTTCGCAGCCTCGAGCGCGCCGTACAGCTCGGCGACGTCTTCGACGTACTCGCCGGACTTCTTCCAGTCCACGACCTGCACGTGCCAGCCGTAGGACTCGTAGCGCTTCGCGACGTCCTCGGTGAACGCGACGTTGGTGTCGTCCTCGATGGAGATCTGGTTCGAGTCGTAGATCGCGATCAGGTTGCCGAGCGACTGGTGGCCGGCGAGCGACGACGCCTCACTGGTCACGCCCTCCTGCAGGTCGCCGTCGCCGGCGATCACATACGTGTAGTGGTCGAACGGCGAGGTGCCCGCGGCGGCGTCGGGATCGAACAGGCCGCGCTCGTAGCGGGCGGCGTAGGCGAAGCCGACGGCCGAGGCGAGACCCTGGCCGAGCGGGCCGGTCGTGATCTCGACGCCCTTGGTGTGGCCGTACTCGGGGTGACCCGGGGTCAGCGAGCCCCAGGTGCGCAGCGCCTTGAGGTCGTCGAGCTCGAGCCCGAATCCGCCCAGGTACAGCTGCACGTACTGGGTGAGCGACGAGTGGCCGGCCGACAGGATGAACCGGTCGCGTCCGACCCAATGGGTGTCCGTGGGATCGTGGCGCAGCACCCGCTGGTACAGCAGGTAGGCCGCGGGCGCCAGGCTCATCGCCGTGCCGGGGTGGCCGTTGCCCACCTTCTCCACTGCGTCCGCTGCCAGGACGCGGGCGGTGTCCACCGCGCGCCGATCGATCTCATCCCAACGCAGTTCCGACACCGGGCCGCCTTTCTGTGGAGGTGCGCCCAAGAATGTGGCCGGCTCGCGGCCCTTGTCCGGATGGAGAAGGGGGAATCGGCGACGGGCGCGCGTGTTTCTCAGCATAGCGAAGGGGTATGCCACCTCGGCCATGCGAGCCGTCTATGTGACAGAGTCTTGCGAACCTCGGGTCGCCGTCGGTGACATCCCGGTGTCGCGGGAGTCACGTTCTGCTCACGCCGGCGGGTAGCCCGATGTGATCCTTCACAATCCCCGACGCCGCCCGCGCGCACGGGGACGGGTGACCACGGTGGGCGGGGCGCGACACGCCGATGCCCTAGACTTGGGGGGATTCTGCAGGCAGCGATTGCGGGGGCCATGGACATCACGAGAACGGCCGGGACCGAGGCATCCGTCGACGGCTCCAGCCGGTCCCGGCAGACCTTCGGCCGCACCGTCCGCGCGTACATCGCGCTGATGAAGCCGCGCGTGCTCGAGCTGCTGCTGGTGACGACGGTGCCGGTGATGATCCTCGCGCAGGGCGGCTTCCCCGACGTGTGGCTGGTCGTCGCGACCGTCATCGGCGGCACCGCGAGCGCCGGATCGGCCGCCGCGTTCAACATGTACCTCGACCGCGACATCGACGCGCACATGCAGCGCACGGTGAACCGCCCGCTCGTGACCGGCGAGGTCTCGCCGCGCGGCGCGCTCATCTTCGCGTGGACGCTCGCGGTGTTCTCGACCGTGTGGCTGTGGCTCACCACGAACTGGCTCGCGGCGACGCTCTCGGCCGCCGCCATCTTCTTCTACGTCGTGATCTACACGATGATCCTCAAGCGCCGCACCGAGCAGAACATCGTGTGGGGCGGCATCGCGGGCTGCTTCCCGGTGCTGATCGGCTGGACGGCCGTGACCGGATCGCTGGCCTGGCCGCCCGTGATCCTCTTCACCCTCGTGTTCCTGTGGACGCCGCCGCACTACTGGCCGCTGTCGATGAAGTACAAGGACCAGTACGAAGAGGTCGACGTCCCCATGCTCGGCGCGACGCGCGCCGGCTCGCAGGTGGGTCTCCAGGTCATCCTGTACGCATGGGCCACCGTCGTGTGCTCGCTGCTGCTCATCCCGGTCGCCGACATGGGGCTGGTCTACACGGTGTCGTCCCTCGTGTTCGGCGGGTGGTTCATCTACGAGTCCCACGTGCTCTACAACCGCGCCGTGCGGGGCACCGAGCCGCGCCCGATGCGCGTGTTCCACGCCTCGATCACGTACCTCACGCTGCTGTTCGTCGCGATCGCGGTCGACCCGCTCCTGCCGTTCTGAGCCGATACGACATACGACAAGAGGCCGCCCGGCGAACCGGGCGGCCTCTTCCGTTCTGCGGTGTGGGTCAGCGAGCGGCGACGGATGCCTCGGCCTCGGCGTCGACGGGCTCAGCGGTCTCGGCGGGGGCGTCGTCGGTCGTCGACTTCGCGGCCTGCGGCTTCTCGGCGGCGGTCTCGGTCTCCGAGGTCCAGTCGATGGGCTCGACGACCTCGACGGCCGGGTAGGGGCGGAGCGTCGAGACGGCGGCGACGCCGAGCGCGAGCAGGACGCCGATGACGCCGGCGCCGATGAGGATCGAGCCGAGCTGGGCGATCGACTGGCCGACGTAGACGTCGACGCCGGTCGCGCTGCCGTCGGTCAGCGTCGTGGTCATCGAGTCGAGCTTGTCGGTGGTGATGAACCAGCCGCCGGCGATCGTCGCCACGGAGACGACGACGAGGCCCCAGAACGGGATGCTGCGGATGAGACGGGGGCGGGTGGGCATGTGTCGATCACTCCTCGGGGGTGCGCGACCCGGGTGGTCGCGGCATCCCACACTCGCAAAGGAGTCCGTGCGACGCCAATCCGGTTGCTATGGATCAGCTGTGCGCAACCTCTGCCGCCGGCGCCTTCAGGTGCAGGACGACGACCGTCATCGTGGCCGCCGCGAGCGCGGCCAGGACCATGTGCACGCCCACGGCAAGCTCGGGCAGGCCGTTGCGGGCCTGGTACAGGCCGACCGCGATCTGGACGAGTTCGACGCCGAGCAGGACGACGGTCCAGCGCAGCAGCTCCGGCGCGGCGGCGCGTGCCCGCCAGGCCGCGACCACGAGCGCGATGGTGAGGCCGAAGAGCGCGTAGCCCGGCCACGCGTGGACGTGCTCGAGCAGTTCGGCGTTGAAGCCGTTGCGCCCGGCATCCGCGTCGCCGGAGTGCGGCCCGGCACCGGTGGTCAGCACGCCGAACGCGATGGTCAGCGCCATCGCGAAGGTCGTCACGTGCACCAGCACCGCGTGCCAGCGCGGGACGATGAGGGTGCGGGGCCCGCCGGGCTGCGACATCCGCACCAGGAATGCCGCCGTGACGCAGACCAGCGCCAGCGACGAGACGTAGTGGAACCCGACGATGAAGGGGTTGAGGCCGGTCAGCACGGTGATGCCGCCGACGATGGCCTGCGCGGCGACGCCGCCGAGCACGACGACGGCGAGCACATAGAGGTCGCGGCGCTCGTGGCGCAGCTTGAGGACGAGCACCAGGACGATGGCGGCGATGATGCCGACCAGTCCGGTCATGGTGCGGTTGCCGAACTCGATCAGGCCGTGGATGCCCATCTCCTGCGTCGGCACGAGGGACTCGGGCGTGCACGTCGGCCACGTGGGGCAGCCGAGTCCCGAACCGGTCAGGCGCACCGCGCCGCCCGTGCCGATGATCGTCACCTCGGCGATGAACGACAGCCACGCGAACACGCGGATCCGCTTGTCGACGCGGTCGGGGAGCCACAGCCAGAAACGCTGCCCGATTCCCGGGGCGGTGGTCGTGGACTGTGGCGCGGACATACGGGTGTCGCCTCCTGGGGCAGAGGCTCCCGCGGGCCGCGTGACGTCACGGGGCGCGTCCGCGGTGGGGTGGAGCCTGTAGAATCGAGGGGTCGGTTGCGCATGTGCTTCACAGCGCCGCGCACCACTGACAGTCTAGGCGCGATGGTCGGCGCCACTTGAGAGGGCCCGAGAAGCGGCATCCCTTTCCGGTATCTCCACCGGGGAGCACGGATGCCGGGACGGATGACACCGCCAGGACCCGGAGGAGAACGAGACGATGTCTGATGTGCTGATCGATCGCCCGGAGCTGGATGGCCTGGGCGTCTATGAGTTCGGCTGGCACGATGCCGACGCCGCGGGAGCGAGCGCCAGGCGAGGCCTGAGCGACCTCGTGGTGCGTGACATCTCGGCGCTGAAAGCCGAGCCGGAGTGGATGCTCAAGACCCGCCTCAAGGGTCTGCAGCTCTTCGAGCGCAAGCCGATGCCCACCTGGGGTGCGGATCTCAGTGAGATCGACTTCGACAACATCAAATACTTCGTGCGGTCGACGGAGAAGCAGGCCGGCTCCTGGGAGGAGCTGCCGGAAGACATCCGCAACACGTACGAGAAGCTCGGCATCCCCGAGGCGGAGCGTCAGCGCCTCGTCGCGGGCGTGGCCGCCCAGTACGAGTCCGAGGTCGTGTACCACCAGATCCGCGAGGACCTGGAGCAGCAGGGCGTCATCTTCATGGACACCGACACGGCCCTCCGCGAGCACCCCGAGTTCTTCGAGGAGTACTTCGGCACCGTCATCCCCGCCGGTGACAACAAGTTCGCCGCGCTCAACACGGCGGTGTGGTCGGGCGGCTCGTTCGTCTACGTGCCGCCGGGCGTGCACGTCGAGATCCCGCTGCAGGCCTACTTCCGCATCAACACCGAGAACATGGGCCAGTTCGAGCGGACGCTCATCATCGCCGACGAGGGCTCGTACGTGCATTACATCGAGGGCTGCACCGCCCCGATCTACAAGAGCGACTCGCTGCACTCGGCCGTCGTCGAGATCATCGTGAAGAAGAACGCCCGCGTGCGCTACACGACGATCCAGAACTGGTCGAACAACGTCTACAACCTCGTCACCAAGCGCGCTGTGGCGCACGAGGGCGCGACGATGGAGTGGATCGACGGCAACATCGGCTCGAAGGTCACGATGAAGTACCCGTCGATCTTCCTGATGGGCGAGCACGCCAAGGGCGAGACCCTCTCGGTCGCCTTCGCCGGCCCCGGCCAGCACCAGGACGCCGGCGCGAAGATGATCCACATGGCGCCGTACACGCAGTCGTCGATCGTCTCGAAGTCGATCGCCCGCGGCGGCGGCCGCGCCGGCTACCGTGGCGAGGTCCGCGTCGACGCGAACGCGCACCACTCGGCCAACACGGTGCGCTGCGATGCACTGCTGGTCGACACGATCTCGCGCTCCGACACGTACCCCGCGATCGACATCCGCGTCGACGACGTGCAGCTCGGCCACGAGGCCACGGTCTCGAAGGTCAGCGAGGAGCAGCTCTTCTACCTGATGAGCCGCGGCATGCCCGAAGACGAGGCCATGGCCATGATCGTGCGCGGCTTCATCGAGCCGATCGCGCGTGAGCTGCCCATGGAGTACGCGCTCGAACTCAAC